>CAYQUC010000031.1:0-36631 GCA_964420605.1 uncultured Thioalkalispiraceae bacterium
ACATAATTGTATAATGTTTTAGTAATAAAGACACTAGTAATGTACTAAAATACTGTTACAGTATCATTGAAAACGTATCATGACATCGTAATGTCCTAAACTTAATAAGGTTTAACGCAACATGAATAGCATGAATCAACTTGAAAGTATGGGTTTACTTACCCGGGAAGAAGACATCGATCGCGCATCACGCTCTTTAAAAGCGATGTCCCACCCACTACGGTTAAAGATATTGTGTACGCTCGGCGAGAGAGAAGTCAGCGTGCAAGAAATTGTTGAAAATGTGGGCACTTCACAAAGTAATATTTCACAGCATTTAGCAATTTTACGAGACAAAGGTATTTTAGCCTCTCGCAAAGATGCTAATCGTGTGTTTTACCGTGTTGGTGATGCACGCACACTGCGATTAATAGTAATGATGCGCGAAGTATTCTGCGCACCAGATTAATGTTAAATATACGTTTGTCGCGTATATCACATATATCAATAGCAGCACTTTATTAGTATCATATACATTCTGCATACTCACGTGTTGAATTTAACCTCGTTAGGCTCATTATAAAGGTTTAATTACAAATCATATTCACTAGTACCGCACGCTCGGTTGGGTGCTTGCGGTAAAAATCTTACATTACGATTGGAAAAAATTAATGGATCAATTATCAGCTTTTATTTCTGAAAACTTATTATTAGTCATCGCGTTTGTAATTATATTTGTCATGTTAGTAAACAATCTATTTGGTGCCAAACTAAAAGGCTATAATCCAATTTCACCTGCTCAAGCAACACAATTGGTTAATCACAGTAATGCCGTAATTGTTGATGTTAGAGAAGATAAAGAGTTTGATTCCGGGCATATCGTTAATGCCATTCATATACCACAAGGTGGTATTAGTAAACGGCTTTCTGAACTTGAAAAATACAAACAAAACCCTATTATTGTCAGTTGTCGCAGTGGTAGTCGCTCTGCTCACGTATGCGGCATTTTAAAGAAAAATGGTTTTGAACAAATCCATAATCTGACTGGTGGGATAATGGCTTGGCAAAATGCCAGCCTGCCCATAACTAGACACTAATTTTTTACTTTAACTTAATAAAAGGACATTCCCCCAATGCCAAACGTTATTATGTATAGTACTTCGACATGCCCCTATTGCTTTCGAGCAAAGAATTTATTGAAACATAAAAACATTGATTTCGAAGAAATCTTTGTTGACGGTAATCCCGAATTACGTCAAATAATGTCAAATAAAAGTCATGGCTCAACTAGTGTGCCTCAAATATTTATCGATGAGCAGCATGTTGGCGGTTGTGATGATTTATACGCTCTAGAAGCTCAAGGAAAACTGAACTCTCTGCTTGGTGTGAGTGCAGCATAATAATTCTTACTGAATTTTGATGTACGGCTAAAATGCAGACCAGATGAACCTTTAGTTTTTAGCTCCAATAAGGTTAAGTTCGTTAAAAGGTTAACAGGAAATGACTGAAGCGCTTCATATAGTCTGCCCACAGTGCAATAGTATTAATCGTGTACCTGAAAGTAAATTACAACAAGGTGCAAAAGCGGCTATCTGTGGTCATTGCAAATCAAAATTATTTGAATCTAAGCCCCTTAACTTAACTGGCCACAATTTTATCACTCACATTAATAAAAGTGATATTCCAGTGCTAGTTGATTTTTGGGCTCCTTGGTGTGGCCCATGTAAAATGATGGCACCTACGTTTGAACAAGCGGCACTGCAATTAGAGCCATTGGTTCGACTCGCCAAAGTTAACACCGAACTAGAACAAAATATTGCCGCTCAATACCGTATCCAAAGTATTCCAACGCTTGCGATTTTTAAAAATGCACACGAGGTAACAAGAACCTCTGGTGCCATGGATTTAAACTCGTTGGTTAATTGGGTTAAACAACATATTTAAGATTTTAATTAATTTTTACTTTTAAGAATTTAACAGCAGGAAATTTACAATGTCCGATTCAACATCGAAAAAACCAGAAAACAACACAACAGACAGTAACAAAACAGAACAACAATTAGTCATTCAAAAAATATATACCAAAGATATTTCGTTTGAATCACCCAATACTCCGGCAGTGTTTCTTAAAGAGTGGAATCCAGATGTAAATATGGAGTTAAACACCGGTGCCAATAAAACCGATAATGAAGAAATTTATGAAGTTGTCTTAACCATTACCATTACAGTAAAAATAGCTGATGAAACTGTTTATTTAACCGAGGTACAACAAGCCGGTTTATTTACAGTTACTGGTTTTAGTGACACCGACATGGGTGCTATTCTTGGTAGCTTTTGTCCAAACGCATTATTTCCATATGCTCGTGAAACTATTTCTGATTTGGTTACCCGTGGCGGTTTCCCGCAACTATTACTTGCACCAGTCAATTTTGATGCCTTATACCAGCAACATCTAGAATCACAGGGACAGTCAGACCAAGCTGCAACAACGACGCATTAGTAACAATTTAATTACTGCAATGCCAAATAACAGTTCAAAAATCACGGTTCTCGGTTCAGGATCGTGGGGCACTGGTCTCGCGTTATTATTTGCGAGCAATAACTTTGAAGTAACATTATGGTCGCACAATGCGGAACATAGTGACGCGATTAAAGCTGCTAACGAGAATAAACGATATTTGCCCGGCATTTCGTTTCCTAGTAATATTTTATTAAGCAGTAATATAAAACAAGCGGTTTCTGATTTAGAGTATTTATTAATCGTTGTGCCAAGTCATGCGTTTCGCGAAACATTGATAAAAATTAAACCCTTTATACGCCCCGATCAAAAAATCATGTGGGCAACTAAAGGTTTAGAGAAGGGCAGTTGCAAATTTTTGTTAGACGTTGCCATTGAAGAGTTGGGTAGTGATAGAAGTTATTCATTATTATCCGGCCCTAATTTTGCTAAAGAAATTGCGATGCAATTACCCAGCGCCATTACTGTCGCCTCTACTGATAGTAACTTTGCAAAACAAATTGCGGCAATTATACAAAACCCATATATCCGTGCTTATACCAGTGATGATATGCCAGGTGTACAACTTGGTGGCGCTATCAAAAATGTTCTGGCCGTTGCTGCAGGCATCGCCGATGGCTTAGGCTTTGGTGCTAACACCCGATCGGCATTAATTACCCGAGGGTTACACGAAATGATGCGTCTCGGTGTCAGTTATGGTGCTCAAAAAGAGACTCTAATGGGTCTGTCCGGCTTGGGTGATTTAATACTGACATGCACCGATGACTTATCTCGAAACCGGCGACTTGGCCTTGCTATTGGTCGTGGTAAATCAATTAAAGATGCTTGTAATGAAATAGGCCAGGTTGTTGAAGGCATCAACACGGCTGCTGAGGTACATCGTTTGGCTCAGCAAAAAAATATTATCATGCCAATTGCTGAACAAGTGTATCAAGTATTACACCATGGCCGAGATCCAAAAACAGCTGTGCAAAGTCTGTTAACGCGCGATATAAAAGCGGAGACCGACTAGGCTTAACAGTTCTGTAAGTGGCAGTTACACACCATTAGTGATTTAAACTCTAGATACCGGCACAAAGACATACCGATAAAATGTGAAAGTTAACACTAATATTTACTTATTCAGCACCGTCAAAACCACATTGCCGCCAAGCTTCATAAACAATAACAGCCACCGAATTGGATAAATTTAAACTTCGGTTGGTTGGCAGCATTGGAATTCGAATTACCTGCGATGCGGACAAACTATCAAGATATGCTTGGGGTAAACCACGGGTTTCTGGGCCAAAGATTAATGCATCACCAGTTTGAAACTCGACTTCATGATGATATTTGCTACCACGTGTCGATATTGCGAAGACTCGATTGCAATCGAATTGGGTTAAGCACTCATCCAGACTGTCATATTCCGTCACTGCGGCGTATTCATGGTAATCCAAACCCGCACGCCGACAGCGTTTGTCATCTAATTCAAAACCGAGCGGTTTAATCAAGTGTAAATTCGAGCCCGTATTAGCACACAAGCGAATGATATTACCCGTATTCGGAGGTATTTCAGGCTCGAACAAAATTATTTCAAACATTATTTCGAACTACAATTTTTCTGCCGGAAAACCTGAGTCAGCCAATGCGGTCATTAATGTTGCTAATTCAATATCGCCTTCAACCGTTGCTTGCTTGGATTCTAAATCGACTACCACCGAATCAACATTGCTTAACGCTGACACTGTGCCCTCAATACTGGAGACGCAGCCACCGCATTTTATTGCAGGGATGGATAATTTGTATGTAGCCATGATAATACCTCTTATGCTAAATGTTGAGAAAACCGTTAATAGGATTTTCTATTTTCTGAATTACAAAACGCGACAAAATAGTCGAATTAAGCGATAATACGTCACTATTATGAATGACTCTATTATACCACTCGATCCCATTTTAAAATCCACTTTCTGCGGCATGAAATTTAACAGTCCATTAGTACTGTTATCTGGCTGTGTCGGATTTGGTGAAGAATACACGCGAATTGATGGTTTTTCCAATACCGATGTCGGCGCTATTTGCTTAAAAGGTACAACCCTAGAACCTAGGCTGGGCAATCGACCGCACCGTGTCTATGAAACACCGGCCGGAATGCTCAATGCAATTGGCCTGCAGAACCCCGGTACTGAAGTCGTCATTAATTCTATTTTACCCGAGCTTGATTTTACTGAAACGCGTTTCATCGCCAATTTGTCGGGTTCGACAATTGAAGAATATGTTGAAGTCGCTCGTTTGTTTAATGACTCTCCAATTGATGCTATGGAAATCAATATATCTTGCCCCAATGTCAAAGAAGGCGGCGTTGCATTTGGTAATGATCCGGATATGTCAGCACGGGTTGTCGCAGCCTGTCGAGCCGTAACCGATAAACCGCTAATTACCAAATTGTCACCAAACCAAACTGATATTGCTGAAAATGCTCGCCGTTGTATTGAAGCCGGTACTGATGGCTTAGCGGTTATCAATACATTGATGGGCATGGCTATTGATATTAATAAACGTGAACCACATATCGGTAATAACCAGGGTGGTTTATCGGGGCCGGCTATTAAACCGGTGGCCTTACTCAAAGTACATCAGGTTTATCAAGTCTCAAAACAACATAACATTCCGATTATTGGTCAGGGTGGAATTGTCTCGGCGGATGATGCTCTTGAGTTTTTAATTGCAGGTGCTTCAGCCGTTGGTGTTGGAACGGCTTTATTTTACGATCCTTTAGTGTGTAAATCATTAAATGAGGGGATTGCCGCTTATTTAAAACATCATAATATGTCATCCTTATCCGAACTTATTGGTAGCTTAAAAATACACTCCTAACTTTAACCATACAAAAATATAAAACCAATATTTAATTAATCAATTTTTAATCTTAAAATGAAAAGCCACCACTGATTTCAACATAAGAATTAGAACAGCTTGTATATATTATATCGCTACAATTCTGATATCCAATATAAACGCCACCTAAACCTACATAACTCTCTCGACCAGTAGTAATATAAACTCCATAACGTGCACCATAGGCATCAAGATTAGACAGTTTTTCAATTTCGGTTTTTTGATAAAAAATGCCAACATACGGATCAATTTTAGTTTTCGTTCTAAAAACATAACGCAGTGATGGACTGTATTCAGTAATGTCGAGCAAACCACCCTGCCAACTGGTATATGTAAAAGCAGCTTCAAAACCATCAATGAAATAATATCCGGCTCCAATACTATACACGCTGTAAGTCGACCCAAATGATGATGCTTGGGTATACCCAAATGAAAAAAACTTAGAGCCTTTCGAAAACGAGTCAGCAAAAACATTGGTGGTTAATAGCGGCTGAATTAGTATCAATAGCGACAGTATTGCCCACTTGTGAATGGAATATTTATTTTTTATAATTTTCACTTTCATGTAATTTCTTTCTAACCACTCTATAATTAATTGTATATATTTGTGTTTGTAATATAATCACGAAGCACCACTAAGTTCAATAACAGTTTTTAACAATCAAGTGTAATGCTGACTATATTTTAAACAATTCTATTTAAGTAGCGACAAATACTGTGAAAAATGTCCGCCCAGCAACTGCTACAGCCGTTAAATATTATCGACGATATGTTGCGTTAATTTTATTATTCTTGTTTGTCCTTCTTTCTTGGCATGGCTACCATCATTATGTTGACTTTAAGGCCTATCAATTTGAGTTGATAACGCAATCAGTACGTGGTGCATCGGCTGAAATAAGCACTGCAATTGCCGAGCGACAACGTTCTGTAAAAATACTCGCCCAACAATACGCATCACTAATTCAAGAGCTTGCGCTTAATCCAGATGATGAGCAAAAATATACTGAACTCCAAGCCATTATTAAAGAACGATTTCCAGATAGCTTTGCTTTTACAATATCCAATAATAATGGTGAACCATTATTAGGAAATTTTGAATTGCTAATCAATGAACTTTGCCAATTAAGCATAAGAAAGTTTGTGTTAAATAATAATTATAAAATTACCTTGCACCCACACCCCGATGAATATCATATTGATATTATGACAAGTTGGAAATATAAAGATAACGCGATGTCTAGCGGTGTGTTTTTCATTAGTTTTAAACCAACAATTATAACTCGAATTTTAAAAAATGCTGAAATACATGATCATAAGTTATATCTACTTAACAATATCAAGAAAAACTTAATTGAAATTTCATCACAAGGTACACGAATCGATATTCCAAATTTGGATGCTAACTTTTACCTTAATGAACAACAGATAAACCGTATTGGTTTTAGAAAAAAAATTGCCTATGCCAATTGGGACTTGGTTGACATTCCAAACGAGAATATTTTTTCAAATTATCAAAAAGAACGTTTAATTCAAACCCTATTAATCATTACCGGGTTTCTATTTATCAGTCTAGTGTTTTTAAAATTAGTCCGCACAGAAGAAAAAATTCGTCTGAAATCTGAACATGAAGTAGAAAAAATAAAAGATAGGTTAGAACAAGCTTTATCGTTTAGTGATGTTGCATTATGGGAGTATAATTTACAAAACAAAACATTTTTTTGGTCTGACCGTAGCACCGATATTTTTGAACGTAATTTACCCACTAAATTCGAAGACTATATTGCGCTAATACCAGCTAACCAACAACAATCAGTTCGTCATTCGTTTGAACAGTGTGTTACAACCGGACTACCGCACCGCATTGAACACCAATTAATAACGCAGCAAAGTAACAACAATCTATGGGTTGAAATAACAGGTAATATTGATCACGATCCGCTTAATTTTACTTCTAAAATGATTGGTTTGGCGCGAAATATTAGCATTAGAAAATCAATAGAACAAAGTAGACTGTCATTTGAAATCCAACAAAAAAATACCTTAGTACGAGAAGTTCACCATCGAATAAAAAATAATTTACAAGGTGTCGTTGGACTTTTGCGGCAACACAGTAAATATGAGTCAATCGATAATACTATGTTGGAACATGCCATCAGCCAACTAAATTCTGTATCACTAGTTCATGGCATTCAATCGGATGATTCTAACCAATGTATTTCGGTGGCGCAATTAGTGGTTGTTATTTGTAAGGCTACTTTTAGTGCTATCGGAGTAGAGATTACACCTTCAATACAAAGCTCTGGAAATACGACGCACTACCTCAATGAGAAAAATGCCGTTCCAATTGCATTGATAATAAATGAACTTATTTTTAATGCCAAAAAACACAGTTCTGAGGTAAGTAATGACAATATACATATTGATGTAGAATCTAGCGATGCGTATATAACCATTAAAATTCAAAATGATGGCGCAATATTGCCTAACAATTTTGACTTTGAAAAAGCTATTGGTCTTGGAACCGGCTTATCACTCATTAAATCACTTTTACCACGGCAAGGTGCCACACTTTCAATCCAACAAAGTAACAATGCCGTTCTTTCAGTGTTAATATTATCGAATCCCGTTTTAACCGAGCAAGGAAATAAACACGATGGACAACGCAAACCCCAAAATCAAGACAAAAAAATTGCTTGAGCACTGTCACAATGAAACTATCGTGATTGCAGATGATGACTATCTGGTACTCGCCACGTTAAGTGCGGGTTTACGAGATGCTGGATTTGAGGTTTTTGAAGCCTTATCGGGTGAAGAGGCAATTGCGTTATGTGAAATGAAAAAACCTGATTTAGCTATTCTCGATATTAATATGCCGGGAATATCTGGCATAGAAACTGCCGATGCTATAAAACGATTTAACGTTGCAATTTTATTTTTATCCGCATTAGATGAGAAAGACATTGTTGATACGGCAATTAGTAAAGGCGCTTTAGGCTATCTTGTTAAACCCATTGATATAAATCAAATAATACCCGCAATTGATACCGCCTTGACTCGCGCATCGGATATTAATGCATTACACGATAAAGAAAAAAATCTAACAACAGCATTACACATTGGCCGTGAAACCAGTATCGCCATTGGCATTCTGATGGCACACAGTCACCAATCAGCCTACGATGCTGAATTACAACTTCGACAATACGCTCGAAACAAACGGCTTAAAATGAGCACAATTGCTGAACAAATTATAACCAAATCTGAAACACTGAATGAATTAATCAAGGAAATTAACTTAGCCTAAATACTAACTGTCTATAAAATATATTTACGTTATAAATTAATTAAATGTTAAATAAAATAAATTATCAAGTTTTTTTACAAAATAGCACGATTAAAAATTGACAGAAAGAATAAAGGCTATACTATAACAATATCATTTAAATCATCGCCACACCCTCGCAATGATTAAGGCACCAAATTTATTACTAAAGTTTAATTAATTACAACATTAGTAACTAAAACAGCAACAATTCTATTTGGCCGCACCGTCGCCAGAAACTTAAAATAAATTAATAACATTAAAAATATTTTCGACACAATTTGTGTCTACCTGATTTTTATTATTTTATAAAATAGTTTACTCATGGACTATTGAAGATTTTGATCACTACTGGGAGATCTCTATGCACTCTACTCCCAGTAGCTTTTTTTAAATATAAATGCTCACACACACATTAAAATTAATACGTTCATAATAGTGTCAACTTTTATTTATTTAAACAATAACACAGTAATAATACAGCCTTTAATAAACGTCAAAAGCTACCACCAAGCCAAAATAAAGTATTAACACATCTTGCTAGTAAAACATAACAGGCTATTGTTTAGCTTAACATATTCATGAACCATTCTAAAACAGATTTGACTCTATAGGGTTGCTCGTACTCCGCATGTTCAACAATATAAATTGTATTAAATAGAGGGCCTAACTTTTTGGTATTTTTATCAGAATACTCATAAAGTGAATTATTATTTAACAACTCACTAACACAATGCCGCGGTAAGATAGAAAATCCTAAACCACTTTTCACCATTGTTATCGCACCCTCGAGAGTATTAATTGAGTTAGTCACATTCATACTTCGATAATCTAAAAACTCTATATTGGAAAAATAATATTTCAGCCAACAATTAAAATATGTTTTAGCTCCTGGATAACCAATGAATTTTTTAGTGTGCAAACAATTTTCCGTCATTTCTGTTTCAGCACTTAATGCATCGGCAGCAACCAATACATACTCTTCAGGGCAAAATTCAGTATATTTAAGTGATTTGTTGGAAAATTTTTCGGTCACAAAACCAAAGTCGATTTTGCCGTTTAACACCATCTCGATTATGTCATTATTCAACGCCACATCAACATTTAAACTCAAGTTATCATGCTTAATAACATCCACTAGCAACATTTCAAAATGTGGTGATAGGCTACAACTCGGAGGCATTGCATAACGTACCAACCCATCGATACTGGAGTGCTCATCGTAAATATCTTTATAAAATAAATCCAGATTTTCAAAGTGGTTACTAATGTAATCTACCAACTTTTCACCAACATCGGTTAATTTTACATTTTTACCATAGCGTTTAAATAAAGCACAACCAAGTTGCTCTTCTAACTTAGAAATCTGTTGACTAATCCCTGGCTGGGTCATCTCTAGTTTATCGGCGGCTTGAGTAAAATTTTCGGTTTCGGCTGCGGCGAGAAAGACATTAAATAAACGATGATTTAATTTTTGTTGTTGCTTTTGCATTACGTAAAATTGCTAAGTCCATTTATCAGTTTAATTAATCATACCGATATATTCTGCTGCTAACAATATACAACACATAATTAAAAAATTATTTACCATTTCATGTAAGACATATCCTACATAATTCCATCCTGAGTAAAATATAAACTTACAATTATTAATCGAATATCTATTTAATCGGTTTTATATCGTATTTACATCTGTCCCTATGACATTACAGGCCTAGCAACAAAATCCAAATACTATATTTAGTATTAATAAAATGACCATATAAATTTTAATTACGTTTCTGACGTATCGACTAAGTTACTGAAATAATCGTAAATAGGATATTAACAAACTAAAAAACAAACACCTAAATCAAATCAGATTGTCAGTTTATACCCCTCTAAATTACGTAATTTAAGAATCAAACAGACAGAAACTAAACTCATTTAAGCGTCATATTTAATATTATCTAGATGCTCTTAGAACGGTGGATGGTTAGTATCGTGTTCTATTAACTTCATACTAAAATAGAAAGGCTTAAGTGTTAAACTGTTGTGTTAAGTCCTGTAAATAAATTGCCATACGCGCAACTTCTTCAGTTGTTGCCGTCATTTCATTTACAGCAGTCGCATTTTGTTCAGAAATATTATTAATTTCAGTAATGTTTTTATTTATTTCTTCAACCACAGCTGTTTGTTGTTTTGCAGCAGTTGCTATCTGAGTATTCATGTCATTGATTACAGAGATGCTGTCAGTGACAGTAGTCAATGTGACTCCGGCTTTAGTTGCTTGCTCAACACTGTCGTGCGCTTGTTGTTGACCAGTTTTCATAGACTCAACAGCATTTTCTGTGCCCACCTGCAATTTCAAAATCATGTCTTCAATTTCTTTTGTTGATTCCTGAGTGCGCTGCGCAAGTGACCTAACTTCGTCGGCAACCACTGCAAATCCTCTTCCTTGCTCGCCTGCACGTGCAGCTTCAATAGCGGCATTAAGTGCTAATAGATTTGTCTGCTCCGCAATACCCTTAATCACATCTAAAATACTGCCGATACTTTGACTATTATCACCCAATCTATTAATAACTAAACTACCATTTTCAATAGTACTCGCCATTATTTTTATCGATTCTATGGTTTGCTGCACTACCTCGTTTCCTTGCTCTATATCGTCATTTGCATGGCTAGCAGTCGCTGCTGTCGTTGAGGCATTTCGCGAAACTTCTTCGACAGTCGAAGTCATTTCGTTGATTGCAGTTGCCGTCTTATGAATTTCATTTGTTTCTTTCTGAATATTTTTATTTGTCATTTCTGTTACTGTCGCCATTTCTTCAGCCGCAGCGGCTAGTTCAGTGGCTGATTTTTGCATATCGAAAACCATTGACTTTAAGTGACCTTGCATTTTTTTTAAATCACTTAACAATTGACCGGTTTCATCTTTTGAATCAACTATTATTTCTTGCGTTAAATCACCCGCGGCGATGAACTCAACACAAGTAACTGCCTTATTAAGCCCCTTCAGAAATGAACGAATAACCACGATTGAACCTAGCACACTGCTAATAAGAGAGACTATTGCAACTACCACTAAAATAGTAAAAGATTTTTTTTCATCGCGCTCTGCCTGCAACGCTGAATTTTCTGTAAAGTTAACTACTTCGCTAGACAGTTTTTCAAGCTCATGATCAATCTTATCTTCCTCAATCTCAACTATTCTTATCAACTTATTAATATCATCAAACTTTTCTGTTAATAATCTAGAAAAAACTTCATGAGCATTTTTTTCGTATATTTTATGTTGCTTTTCCACATCATTCAAAACCGAGTAAACATGAATAAACTCTTTACGATCCTCTTTTGTATGAGCAAGATCGCGAGCCTCTTGAGCAATATTTTTTCCTTTTTTAATCTCAGCTTCAACTTTATGGCTCAAATTATCAAATTTTAAAGTCATCTTATTAAAAGAAGGTAATAACAAAGCATCCCCCTTCATCCTAACACTAAGTAATAAAGCACGCTCAAAGTTAATTGCTTGTTCAAGTTGATGAATGGTAATGTCAGTAATTACTTTGGTTAACGGTATATCTTCTACAGCTATATCTGTAATTTTCATCCCAATATTATTAATGGATATTAGTGCATAGCCAGTGGAAGAAAGTAACAACGTTATGAGAAAAAACACTAATATTATTATTTTTATCTTGATAGAAATATCTTTGAATGAATTAATCATTCTCATTAAATTGACCCTAAAGTAAATATTACTATTATATCGGCTACTGATGACTAGTCCTTTAATTTAGAACAATGTATATTTTTTATTAATAATAAAACCGTGTTGTGTTAGCCACTATAAGTTCTAAAGATAAAGCTTGTTTTGTCGATACTGATATTAATCACAAAAAATAGTTGATTGACTATTATATGTCTGGCAACCCTCGAAAAAAAATACGGCTAGGAGATTTGCTCGTAAAAAATGCGGTCATTACCGAAGAACAATTAATGACGGCACTTGCCCAACAAGAACAAACTGGGCACAAGCTTGGAAAAGTATTAATCCAACAAGGTTTTGTTAGTGAAATGGAGATGCTGAGCCTATTATCCAGCCAGTTAAACATCCCATTTGTTGAACTGAAAAATTATAACTACGAAATAAATACCGTAAATTTAATACCTGAAACTATTGCACGGCGTTACCGGGCGATGGCCATTAAGGAAAACAAGGACGGTAGTGTTATTGTTGGTATGGCCGATCCTACCGATATTTTTGCATTTGATGAATTGAATAAAGTATTAAAACGTCCTATTCAAGAAGCTGTTGTGCGTGAAGCTGACCTGATGTTAGCTATTGATAAGATGTATCGCCATACCGATGAAATTTCTACCCTTGCTGAAGAGCTTGGTGATGAATTATCAGAGTCGGACTTTGATCTAGCGGCACTTGGTGATAGTAGTGATGTAGTCAATGCACCGGTGGTTAAATTATTACAAACAATATTTGATGATGCTATTCAAGTTGGTGCATCGGATATCCATATTGAACCAGACGAAAATGTATTGCGCATACGACAGCGAATTGATGGCGTATTGCATGAACACGTCATGAAAGAAAAACGAATTTCACAAGCGCTGGTTTCTCGCTTAAAACTAATGAGTGGTTTAAATATATCTGAACGACGTGTACCGCAAGATGGTCGATTTAATATACGGGTTAAGGATAAAAGTATTGACGTGCGGTTATCAACTATGCCTATTCAGCATGGTGAATCGGTAGTTATGCGGTTATTAGATCAATCCAGTGGTATATTAAAATTAGAACACCTAGGGTTACCTGAAAAACTATTACACGATTTACGAAAAGAAATTCATCGACCGTATGGTTTGATACTCGTAACGGGGCCAACCGGCAGTGGTAAAACCACAACATTGTATGCTGCGTTATCAGAACTTAATAACGCTGAGAAAAAAATAATTACAGTAGAAGATCCAGTTGAATACCGTTTACCTCGAATTAATCAAGTTCAAGTACATCCTAAAATTGGTTTAACCTTTGCAAGTGTTTTACGTGCGGCTTTACGACAAGATCCTGACATCGTATTAGTAGGCGAAATGCGCGATAATGAAACAGCCGAAATAGGTTTGCGTGCAGCAATGACTGGCCATTTAGTTTTATCATCATTACACACCAATGATGCAATAAGTTCTGCAAATAGGTTGCTAGATTTGGGTGCTGAAGGGTATTTAGTTGCAACCGCATTACGTGCAATTGTGGCGCAACGATTAATTCGAAAAATTTGTACCCATTGCAAAGAAACACATGAACTTGATGTCAATGAGCGTAGCTGGTTACTTAACAGCATTGGCGAACGCGCTAATGAGATACATTTTCACAAGGGACAAGGCTGCCATGAATGTGGTAATAGTGGGTACCGTGGTCGAATTGGTGTTTTTGAACTTTTACAAATTGATGACAATATTGCAGATGCATTGCGCCAGTCCAATGCCTCACTGTTTGCCAAACGTGCAAAAGACAGTACAAGCTTTCGATCTTTTTCACAACACGCACTTGATTATGCTATAGCAGGTGTTACCTCACTTGAAGAAGTCATCCGTGTCGCAGGTTCTATTGAAGAAGTGGAGTATGTTAACCCTGAGCAGTTGAACAATTCGGAAATCGTTGAGCAATGACCGAATATGCTTACAAGGGTCGTTTTACAAACGGTAAAGCTGCGAGCGGAACAATTGAAGCCGTCGATAGTGATGTTGTTGCTGCTCAATTATTGAGTGACGGTATTACCCCCATCAGTATTGAAGAAACAAAACAACAAAAACAGTTATGGCAAGACATAAAACAACAATATTTTGAGCGTAAACCCGGTTACGATGATTTAATTTTATTTTCACGTCAAATGTATACCTTGATGCACGCGGGTGTTCCCATTATTCGAGCCATAACAGGTTTAGCACAAAATACTCGAAACCCGTTATTCTCTCGAGTATTACGTGACATCGGTATTGATTTAGAATCCGGTCATGAATTAACGGCTGGAATGAGTAAGCATGGTGAAGTGTTTTCAAATTTGTTTATTAGTATGATCAAGGTCGGCGAAACGACTGGCCAATTAGACGAAGCATTTTTAACTTTGTCGGGTTATTTGGAGCGCGAGAAAGAAATTCGTGATCGTATCAAATCTGCAATGCGTTACCCCGTGACGGTATTAACATTTATTTTTGGTGCAGTGGTTATTTTAAATATTTATGTTATTCCGCAATTTCAAAATTTATTTAGAAATTTTAAAGCCGAATTACCACTAGCAACGCGAATTTTAATTACCACCTCTGATTTTTTTGTAAACTATTGGCCACACCTATTTTTAACTTTAATAGCAACTATTATCGCAATTATTCGTTACGTTCATACTAAGCAGGGAAAATATAATTGGGACCGATTTAAATTAAAAATTCCACTAACCGGTCATATTATATTGCGCGCCACGTTGGCACGTTTTTCACGATCATTTTCAATGTCAACTAGGGCTGGCGTGCCATTAATACAAGCGCTTAATGTAGTATCAATGGCTGTTGATAATGTTTTTGTTGGAAAAAAAGTAATGGAAATCAGAACCGGAATTGAACGGGGCGACACTTTAACCCGTACTGCATCGAACACCAATCTCTTTACACCGTTAGTTATTCAAATGCTTTCAGTTGGCGAAGAAACAGGTGCAGTGGATGAGTTATTAGAAGAAGTAGCCGATTTCTATGAGCGCGAAGTTGATTATGATTTAAAAAAATTAAGTTCTGCAATTGAACCCATTATGATCGTTGTGATAGGTGTAATGGTATTAATATTGGCCATGGGTATCTTTTTGCCAATGTGGGAACTCGCGGCAGTTGCGACTTAAATTCAACATGAAACAATTTAATAATTATTTTAATAAGCCATTATCAGTAAAAACTTCAACAAAATATTGCTCGGGTTTTTCTTTGCTCGAAATAATCGTAGTCGTTATTATTGTATCTATTTTATTTACATTTGCACTCAGTCACCTTTTTAAGTGGCGCATTACAGCAGAGCGATCCAGTTTTAAAAAACTGACTTCGGAGATGAGTGGCGCACTAAAGCTAGAAGTTAGCTCTCATTATGCTAAAGGCCGATTACAGGATATTGTAAAATTGCTAGGCAGTAACCCGCTAAACTATGCTATCGAAAAACCACAACATTATATTGGGGAAAAAACCACACCAAATTTAACGGAACTTAATCCGGGGGATTGGGTTTATGATACCTCAAAAAAAATATTGATTTACCGTGTACGTTATCCCGAGCATTTTTCAACAAAACTACCTGGAATAAAGCGAATAGAATTAAAGATATCACTACTCTATACCGATATAGATAAGAATAGTAAGTTTAATTTAGGTGTAGATGCTATCGAAGGTTTGAGATTGGTTAGCACTGAACCCTATGCCTGGGTAATAGAGTGATTTAAATGAGGTTAGACTATGAAGCGAATTAAACAAAGCGCTGGTTTTACATTAATTGAGTTAGTTGTTGTTATTGTTATTTTAGGAATATTGGCTGCGACTATTGTGCCTCGATTTACCAATTTACATGCTGATGCACGAGCATCCGTCGTCACCGGAATGGAGGCTAGTGTCCGTTCAGCAACATCAATGTATCACGGTGTTAAATTGGCACTCGGTACAGCAGCAGGAACAGCCGTACCCAATTCCCGGTTTGAAGGTGTTGGTGTCGATGTCACGGATATATTTAATTATCCTGGAGCAGTAGCGGCGGGTATTGTTGCAATTGTTGATGATGCCGGTGGTGATTTTACGGTAACCTATACCACGGGTACTCCTGCCACAGCAGTTTGGAGTTATACCGGTGCAACTACGGCTGCAAGTTGTCAGGTTGTCTATACCGCATCCGCTGCATCCGGTTCACCACCTGGAATTGTCGCAACCACTACTAATTGTTTATAAGCTTCATTCCTCAAGATCTTAATCGGGGCGTTTGTGCCCCTTTTTTTAGTAACGATACTATCACGACATGATGCAACGTAACTTCTGTTCTGGCTTTACCATGATAGAGTTGGTGGTCATCATTGTTCTTATTGGCGTGTTGTCGGCATTTATTGTACCGCGCTTAAGCACCAAAACTGCATTTGAAGAACGTGCCTTTAAAGATGAGCTGCTTAATGTCGCACGTTTTGCGCAACAACAGGCTATGATGCGCGGTCGCAATTATACAGTACGATTTCATTTAAACGATACAACTAAAAATTATGGAATTGATAGTCGCCAGGGCAGTGGAACTTATGCTTGGTTAACACATGCCGACACCTCGGCATTTCCTATTGCATTTCCAAATGGTATAACAACATCTCCAGCGAGCGTAATTATTAATTTTGATGCACTTGGAAATGTCGCTGATGGTATAGCGCAAGCCATTACTATCACCGGTGTTGCGAGTAATACAATTTGTATTGATGCCAGTGGTTTTGCACATGAAGGGGTATGTTAATATATGCCAGCACGTGGGTTTACACTAATAGAAATAATTGTAGTGATTGTTTTTATTTCGATTGCGATGGTCGCAGCATTATCGGCATATACACATTCTGTACGTAATAGTGCAACACCGTTACACCAAATTCGTGCAATCGAAGTTGCTCAAGCTTACATGGAAGAAATTTTAAATAAACGCTTTGATGAAAACAGCGGCCAAGGTGGTACACCACGTTGTGGCTCGTCCGACACGGGCGCGCAAAGCTGTACTAGTGCACCAAATTTTGGTGCAGATGCAGGTGAGACGCGCGCCTTGTATGATGATGTAGATGATTATCATGCGATTAACGAGTTAGGGCTCACAGATTCGTTAGGTAATATCCGAGTTGATTACGATAACTATCGTGCTCAAATTTCTGTTAGTTATGCTGGAACCGAGCTTGGTGGTTTGAATCTGAATGATGCCAAACGCATCAACATTATTATTACAACTGCAAGTGGCGCAAGCTTTGAATTTAGTGCCTATCGAGTCAATTACTAATGACGCTCACGCCACCAAAAATATCCTACAATGTAGCTGCTTTCACATTAATTGAAATGGTCGTTGTCATTGTGTTATTAGCCATTATTGCAATGGTCAGTAGTCAATTTTTTAGTAATACTATTATTGGTTACACCGATGCCGAGCTACGAATATCGCTTGCACACAGTGGTCGTATTGCAACAGAAAAAATAACGCGTGAATTACGCAATGCCATGCCACAGTCGATTCGGGTTAGTAGTAATTGTGTTGAGTTTATTCCAGTATTAACCAGCGCTCATTACCAAGACCAAAATATTACCTACGCAAGTCCCGCCGTAACATCAAAACCATTACCCGTTAGTGGCGAAACGAGCAGCGCTAACCAAATTGATGTCTTTAATTTAAACTTTACGCCGCAATCAGGTACTAATTATTATCTTGTAGTGTACCCCCTAGGAGCAGGTGTTGCTAATGGCGATCCGTATGTTGCTACTAGTCCCGGTTCGTTATTTGGTTTTTCATCGCAACTTTTTATTAACCCACCCACAAATAGCATTACTCGTTTAACCATGGATGGTGCTTATTTGTTTTTGCGCCACTCTCCAATGCGTAGACTTTTTATTGTTACGTCACCGATTAGTTATTGCGTGGTATCCAATCGCTTGCAACGCTATAGTGAATATGGCTTTAACAATAGCCAAGCAACGCCACCAAGCGGTACCATTCAACGCGTTGTTGATGATTTGCAACTCAACGATGCGGGTACTTCAATTACGCCCTTTGTGTTTACCACTGGTACACTCGTGCGCAATGCCGTTGTGAAGCTTGATTTTCGATTACGCCAAATTGATCAACTAGGAAATGAAAATTGGATTCGCGTTAATCACGAGGTTCAAATCCGTAATGTGCCCTAAACAACCATTACATTTACAACAACATGGCATTAGTTTATTAATGATGATTTTTTTTGTGGTATTAATTTCGCTCATTAGCGCCGCCTTAGTTAAACTAAGTGCCACGGCGAATGTCAGTATCGGTAATGAGGCGATAAGTACGCGTAGCTTTTTAGCGGCAGAAAGTGGTGCACAAAATGCCATGTCACTATTATTTCCACTTGATGGTACGGTGATTACAAGTTGTACTGCGGTAAACAGCACACTTAATAATCCATCGATAAATTTAACTGCAGCAGGTTTGGCTAGCTGTACATTCAGTGTACTGTGTAACGGACCAGTTAACATTAATGGACGTTATTACTACCAATTGCAAAGTACAGGTCAATGTGGATCTGGCGAATCAATTGCAGAACGCACTATACAAATTTCTGCACGGACACTTTAAGATATTATAATTATACAATATATAAGGTTTTTCATTCATTTTTTAGTCTAAACTACAAAGGTACACTGCGATCCTTTAAGAGCGGTGCAAAATGACTAACATTAAATATGAATTTTCCTCTCTCTTTTAAAATTATAACGATTCTATTAATATTCTTACCCATAAAACTTTTTGCTAATGATGTTTTAAGTATTAATGATGTTACTCAAGAATATTCACTCGGAAAATACATATCAGTTCTCGAAGATCCAAGTGGGCAGTTAACCATTAATGACGTTACTAAAAATCGATATACCAATCAATACAAACATCATTCATCTGATTCTGTACAACTTGGATTTTCTAATTCAACGTACTGGATTCGTCTAAAAATTAAAAATAATTCGACACTTAATGGCTGGTCATTAATCCAATGGTATGTCAACAGCCATTATTTTGATCTCTATATTCCCACTGACAATGCACAAAATTACCAAGTACTTTATTCAGGAAATCTTCGACCACAAAATGACAGTACTAAAACGCATCGTTTAACACACTTTAAATTATCCTTAGACAATAACAAAACACGGACATATTATTTACGCTATAAGAGCCAAGCGGCAATTAGCATCCAACTGCAATTACTCACTAGTGAGCGTTACACTGAAATAATTCAAACAACTAATTATGGACTAGGTTTTTTTTACGGATTATTGTCAGTGTTAATCGTTTTTAATTCAATGCTATATTTATTGTTACGACAAAAAATATTTCTCTACCTGGCATTATTTATTACAAATATACTCATCGCATTCTTGTCATACGATGGTTTTATAAAACTCATTCAATCTAATGAGTTTAGTTCTACCACTCGTCATATAATTCCTTTATTTCTGAGCTTTTCATTAATAACACTATTTTTTTATAGCCACGAACTTACATCACGCGAGCAGCCAAACAAACCATTTCAACAAAGTTATCGATATTTTATTATTGCATGGCTAGCATTAATAATTAGTGAATTTGTATTTGATTATTTAATAACAATAATAGCGATGATTCCACTACTGCTTGCTACTCTATTATATTTGTTTGTTGAAGGCTTAAAACAATGGAAAAAATACAATAGCTCAACACGATTTATTGTGCTCGGTTTTCTTGTTTTATTTACAGGTTTTTTTATTTTTATATTAATGCGATTAAACTTTATAAACAGTAATGTCGTTTTTGAACAAAGCATTCGAATTAGTGTCGTTATATTTATTCTATTTATGTCATTAGCTGTTGTTGACTATATACAGCACTTACAAGACAGCAAGAAAATTTTTATAAAAAATTTAAGTATAACGGAAGACAAATTTAGAGCCATATTCGATGAAACATTTCAATTGCGGGGCGTATTATCACCCGATGGTATTTTACTTGAAGCAAATAAAACCGCTCTTAGTTTTGGAAATTATGGCCCTGAAGATGTAATTGGTCTTCACTTTTGGAAAACACCATGGTGGAAGGAGAATATAGAACAACAAAATTTATTGCATGACGCGGTCAAACAAGCTGCAACTGGTAAGACTGTACGTCTGGAATTGGTGTTACCTAGCTACGATGGCATAGAAAGTTGGATGGATTTTTCACTAAAACCGTTTAAGGATAATAACGGCAACATTACCATGTTATTACCTGAAGGATGGGATATATCCGATCGCAAACGAGCAGAACAAGCCATTACCGATATTGCAACCGGAATGTTAGAAAATACCGGCGATTCATTTTTTGAGTATGTCGTAAAGCAAAGTGCAAAGCTACTCAATGTTAATACTGTTTTTATTGGTTTAATCAATGAACATGACAACAAACAAGTCGATACCTTAAAGGTATGGCATAATGGTGAAATTGTTAATAACATGTCTTATTCAATTATTAATAGTCCCTGTGAAAACATCATCAATAAAGACACATGTTCCTACCCCAATAATTTACAACAATTATTTCCGCTTGATACACTGTTAGTCAAACTAAATGCCAATAGTTATTATGGAATTCCGTTAATTGATCCCGATGGAAAGCACATTGGATTACTGGTTGCGTTAAATGATACAACCATACAACACTCAGAACAAATAGATAAAATAACTCAAATATATGCGGCACGCTGCTCAACTGAAATTGAAAAAATACAAGCACAGCATGAAATTGAGCAACATCGTAATAATCTTGAACAGCTGGTGCAAAGTCGAACCTCTGAGTTAGAATTAATTAATAATGAACTAGAATCATTTTCTTATTCAGTATCACATGATTTACGAGCACCATTACGTGCAATAATTGGATTTTCAGAAATTATTTTAGAAGATTATAATAGTGCATTGGATAAAGCCGGCCAAGATTTACTAGCTCGAGTAATTGACAACAGTTTGCGCATGTCTCACTTAATTGATGATTTGCTAGAATTATCTCGCATTGGTCGCCAAAAACTAGACACAAAAACGGTTAACTTGGACAAATTAGTTAATGTTGTTATCAAATCATTGACTGAACATGAGCCCGATCGCATTGTTGAATTTAACTGCGAACCCCTTGGAAACCTAACCGCCGATCCAGGCTTACTCAAAATTGTTTTTGACAATTTAATAGAAAACGCATGGAAGTACAGCTCTAAAAAAGAAAATGCCTTTATCGAAATAGGAAAACAAACTATCAACAGAGAAAATGTTTTTTTTATTAAAGATAATGGCGCTGGCTTTGACATGGAATATGCCACTAAAATATTTGCGCCATTTCAACGCTTACATCAAACTGATGAATTTGAGGGAACCGGAATAGGGCTTGCTACAGTATACCGAATAATCGCTAGACACTCCGGGAAAATTTGGGTAGATAGTATTAAAAACCAAGGAACAACTTTTTATTTTATTTTGTAAATTAAGGAACTCGTATTCATATGGCACCCAATTTAAAACGCATTATCGTTATTGTATTAATGTATTTTACGTTGAATATAAACGGTCATACGGCTATCACTATTACAGTGGATGGTTCAACGGTACAACCTGTTACTGCCTATAGTGGTGTGCCATCAACACTTGACGCGGTTGTCACAAACTGTCCATCGGCTAATTATTATTACGAAACTTGGTATTACAAAAATGATGGCAGTGCCAGTTGCTCAGGTGGTACGCCAGTATTTATCAGTCAGGCGATAAACAATAGTTGCACGACCAATCCTTCAGTTAACTATACCTGGCCTAGCACCGGACAAAAAACGGTTTGTTATGGTTACTATCCTTGTTCAGGATTTTTAAGCTATCTAGTGTGTATATTGGCGTATGCGACTAACACAGTTAATACGGTTCAAGCTTTTCGTGTTGATGTTGGCACCACAACAGCTAATAATATTTTTCTGTCAACCAGAGCAACCGAAACCCTCGGAGGCTTGACGTTTTCAAATGAATCTATTATTGAATATAACCCAACAACCAATAGTTCAAGTCTTTTTTTAAATGGCAATTTATTTAGTCAAAATGAAAACATCAGTGGCATTCATATGTTAGCTAGTGGTAATGTCATTTTAACCACAGGCAATGGTGCTACTCTGGGCGGCCTAACATTTCGTGATGGTGATTTGGTAGAATACAATCCCTCGACCAATACTGCCACATTATTTTTCAACGAAAATCTTTTTTCCGGTAATGCTGATATCAATGCTGTTTACCTTAAATCCAATGGCAATATAATTTTGTCGACTACCGCCGGCGTTACTCTTGGTGGGTTAACATTTCGTGATGGTGATTTGGCTGAATATAACCCAAATACCGATACCGCTACACTTTTTTTCAATGAAAATAATTTTTCAAGAAACATGGACATAGATGGTGTCCACTTATTGGATTCTGGCAATATTTTAATTTCAACAACCATTACGGCGACACTCGGCGGTTTAACGTTTAGCGATGGTTCTATCGCAGAATATAATCCGAGCTCTAACACGGCAACATTATATTTTACTGAAAACTTATTCAGTGGTGGCGCAGACATATCGGCTTTATCACTACCGGTGAGTACGCCGGTTATTCACCACTTTGAAATTACCCATGATGCTACAGCCCTTACCTGTGAACCAGAATCCATTAGTATAAAATCGTGCAGTAATAGCGATTGCAGTTCGGTATTGAGCAGTGACGTTAACGTGACGTTAACACCAACAGGTTGGGTTGGTGGTGACGTTAAAACAATTACTGCTGGTACGAGTACATTTGAGTTAAGCAAAACAACTGCTGGTCGCTATACCTTGGGTGTAGCTAGCTCAAGCCCAGCCGCCACTAACCCCGTAGTGTGCGTTAATAGTAGCGCCGGCAACTCCAGTTGTGACATTGAGTTTTATGATACAGGCTTTGTTTATGATGTACCAAATTTAAGCAGTTGCACCACATCAAGCTCGATTACACTTAGCGCCGTGCGCTTAGATGATACAACTCAAGCCTGTGTTCCGACTTTTCAGAACAGCAGAAAAACACTCAATTTTTGGAGCAGCTATAGTTCTCCCAGCAGTGGTACACAACAAGTGACCGTGAACAATAGCGTTTCCAATACCACCATAGCCACTAGCGCTCCTGGTACGGCTATCGCCTTAAGTTTTAATGCCAGTGGTCAAGCAACGATAACTGTGAATTATGCTGATGCAGGACAGTTAAGTTTAAGCAGCAGTTATACCAGTGGTAGCTTAACCATGACCGGTAGTGATTCCTTTATTGCTGTACCACCCAAACTCTATGTATATAGTGATGATACTAATGCCTCATGCGCGAGTAACGATGCTAGTTGTAGTGCATTTAAAGCCACAGGTAGTAATTTTAACTTAAAAATTCGTGCTGCGTGTAATGACAATAGTGTAACAGCCAACTTCCAGTTAAACTCAATTGCAGTCAGCCATAGCAATACTGCGCCAGCCATCGCGCAAGGTAGTCGTGCTGTGTCGAATTTTAATATGGCCGCAGCTGATAACGGTGAACACACTATTAGTACTCAAGCCGTAACTGAAGTTGGCGTTGCAACGTTCACGGCAACATCGCCAAATTACTTTGGCTTAACTGGACCATCAGGCACCAGTAACTACATCGGTCGTTTTTATCCAGACCATTTTACAATTAGTACTAGCAGCATTACTAACCGTAGTGATATTTCTGGCTGTGCAGATAACTTTACCTATCTCGATGAAAATTTTCAAAGCAATTATAACTTGCAAGCACAAAACGTATCCAATGCGATCACGTTAAATTACACCGCTAATTTTGCAAAACTCAGTCTCATAACGTTGCCTCAAATGAACTATGGCAGCACTAATAATAATACGAACTATTCATCCCGCACCAGTATTAATTCACTGGGGAGTTTTAGTAATGGCGTTGCTGCAGTAACAGCAACAATTAGCCTGGCAAGGCAAACTAGCACTGAAGCTCCATTAACGGTATTTAGTACCGGAATTAACCCGACCGATCCCGACGGGGTTACACTTGGTAGTTATAATTTGGCTCTTGATGGTGGTATCAACACACATGGTTCACTCGGTTCTACAGAATTACGCTTTGGTCGCGGAATAATCAATAATGCCTTTGGATCAGAATACTTACCATTAATAGTACCGTGGCTAACACAATACTATGTCAATGCAACCACTGGCTTTAATATAAATAGTAATGATAATTGTTCAGCATTGGGTATTGGTTTAATTGATTTACTTAATGCAGACAGTAATCCCGCACAAGGAGTTGCCAGTATAGCAATTGCAGCCGGAAGCACAACGGCAACTGCTAATAACACTCCAGTGTCCTCGGGCGTGGCAGATCTATCATTTAGCGCACCAAATAATCCAGGTTATACTGATATTGATATCAATTTTAGTACCTTAAATTATTTACAATTTGATTGGGACAACAATGGTACACACAACAATAACCCACCAACGGTACGTGCTACCTTTGGATCATTTCGAGGCGATGATCGCATTATATACTGGAAAGAATTATTTAACTAAAATTAAACCAACTTAGCATCCCAGCCTGGAAATCGGGGTAGTCAATCCTACCTCTTTACTTTTTCAAACTAAGCCTTAGTGGAATTTTTTTATTAAATATAATGCCCAACAGTTTATGTTAGACGTATAATAATTCTAATAAAGCAAGTTACGGATAATTCAATGAAAAAATATATTTTAGTATTGCTATTGGGGTTGGTGACAATGGTTGGTGGTTGTGTTCCATTTGGAATGGCTATTTTAAATGCCACTAATGCAAATCAAGTATTACACGAAGCCATTCCTATCAATAAGAATTACCAAAGCTCAGTTATCCATGTCGATACTAATAATTTTGTTATGCCTGCATTAAAAATACATTTAACAAGTAATGAAATTTCTAAAAACACTACCTCGCAAAATAACGAATATGATGCAAAATATCGATTTCCGATTAACCTCATTATTTCAGATAAATTAAATACTAAAATACACGAATACAACGGCAAGCTCGATTGGAGTCAAGGTACAAAAACCTATGAATTAAATGCTGTTAATGCCCGTCAGGGTGAGGTTATTGTTGAGATAGATTTAGATAAAATACTCATTCCCGAGCCTGGTGATATTAAAATATCGGTTTTTGTCGGTGACGATACATTTTACTACGCCAAACTGCAAACAGTCGATTTGTTAATATATGACAATATTCATAAACATACATCAAACATACTAACGGGTATCGCCATTATTATCGGTGGTATAATAATCTTTATATTTGGTTTAGTAATGGTTATACTCAAACAATCCACTACGCCTAAAACAACAGTACCAGACACCATGAATAAAAATAATGACTTAAGCCAAGATGACAATGAGAACCAAAATACGGTTGTTAACACCACCGCTAATCGTTCGTCAATTAATACCAGTGCAATGTTATGTCATTTAGCAACCTTTGCAGGATTAATTATTCCATTCGGTGGTATCTTAGGCCCCCTTATTATGTGGCAAATAAAAAAAGATGATGCTGCCTTTATCAACCGTCATGGAATTGCGGCTGTTAACTTTCATTTATCCATGGCTATCTACTATTTTGTTAGCTTTTTATTAGCCTTTATTATTATCGGCTTTTTCTTTTTAATAATTCTTGCCATAACCGATTTAATTTTAACCATTATAGCCAGCATTAAAGCCAGCAATGGTGAAGAATATAAATACCCATTAACGATTCAATTTATTAAAATACCCAATTAGTTAACTGATCGCAACTTAGAATTGCCATCAACTTTAAAAAAATTTGTCCAACGTGCATTTAATCTAATGTTTGCCTTTTCAATGGCTATCGCTATATAAAGATTATTTTGTTTTTTAATTAATTGATATTCATGCAATTTATTCAGTGCATCATCAATTTCAAAGTTGACCGTACAATTCCACTGCTGTTGAAACCATTGTTCTATAACACTATCTAGCTGATCTTTAGTTAAACCTGATTCAGCAATCACTAAAAAATAATACGCAAGAATGACTTCTTTGCATTCTTCTTCCTCTGCCTCATCAACTAAACGATGAAAAACACCGGCATTATTGTCTAGGCTTTTAAAATACAAATTATCAGTTAACGTTTTCATAAAGCGTAGTTTTTTATTTTTAAAGACACTTAATTGTTTCCAAAGATAGCCAGCCAATGTTGCAACACCAGCAAATAAAATGAGTAATTTGGTTTTATCAATTTCTATTTCTGTAGCACTGAGCCCTAACCAATATCCTATTAAGGAAACTAATAATAGTATGGTTGCACCCAGTTTAGTGGCTATAATTATAGCGCCACTCAATGCTGCTGGTATACCGATCATAAATTTATCGACGGTTCTCATTCTAATTTTTGTATTTGGAAATAACATTTCCAAATCGGCTTTGGGGACATTTTTAAATAACTTTAGAAACATTAACTTCGAAGTTGATATTTCTTTTTTCTTCAAAAAAATAACAACACGGTCATAATTTATAAATGTTAGTGACTTATTAAAATAACCAAAAAATCGATGAATAGTTTCTGTTCGAGTTTGCTCTCCGCGACAATACAACAAAACCTCTGAATAATCGTTAAAATCTACCTGAAGACGAATTTTAAATAATGACTCTTCAGTAAGCGCGCGCTCCAATTCAGACTGAGCTATTTTCTCATAATTTGCTTTATTTAATATATTTTCTAATAGTTCGATTAAATTATTAGTAGTAGCACAATGAGTGTTTATTGATTGAGTATCTGCATCGGGATCAAACGGTGCATAATTGTCTTTTAATTTATTTAGCTCAGAATGAAACTCAAAATGTAGTATGCTTTGCATTAATTGATAAAACTGTTCAAATTCAGATTTTTTATCTAGAGCTAAGCTGCCTTGTGACAAACACATAGTCAGAATATCCGTTTTTCTAAACGGTATAAAACGGGTCGCTTTGATTGGTTTGATTTTCATGATCCATCACAATATTTTGAATTTAATACATTAAACATCAGTTCAACATCCAAACTCTCTACTTAGCACTAGTACTTTAGTAGTTGATTACCTTCACTACCGTTGTTCAGCGTGTGATAAAAATTTAGATTAACTTTTAGAATGTTTATTCATGCGTTTAGTTGCATTCGAATCGCCATTAATATTATCAATTTCGACGTAACGTCCGGCTTTTGCTAATCCAAAGGCCGGCATATTGGTATAAATAGCTTCAAATTGACCTGGCTCTATTTGATAGGTTTCGTGCCAGACTCCAACATTAGCACTGGATAAAATATTTAAATTAAAATAAGTCCAAATTGGCATGTGTGATTTAGACATATTTTTGGCATAGTTTTCTAGTGATTTAAAATCATCCCAGTATTGCACCATGAGAATATTTCGTCCATACCACATATTACCCGTAATAAATCCAGCAACGTGTTGCTTACGTAACTCGTTTAATAGTTTCGGCATGGTGTACACCAAACGCCACCATTGATGAATTTTCCAAAAATTATTAATTCTTAGACCAATTAAGAAGACGACTTTTGGCTTGTCGAGTTCAACGGTCATACGGCTTGGTGCTATGCTCATTTTAAGGTTCTGCTTACTACGGTTATTCTGTTAAGATAGCTACAGAATACTCTTTATTACTCAAAAGCAACATACCCACTCTATGAAAATACACAATTTCACACTGTATGCCATTTTAACCTTTGCAAGCATGTACTTAGTGGCCTGTACTGATACACCTAGAGCCACACAATTTCAACAGGCGGTACAACAATTTGTCGCTAATGATGAATATAAAAGTATATTTTTGATCCGTAACATTAAAAAAATTAACGGTTATATGCTTGATGACTTTTATCATGCTGAGATGGAGTATGAACGTTTATTTTTAGTCGATATTGATGATGCAATAGCTATGCTGTCTCAAGACGTACGCTCTAAAAAGAGCAATGACTTGTTCGATGAATTGAGTAAAGGCTTATACTCTTTGGCCAGCCAATCGGGTTTACTGAAGGCGGGTCTAGTTGAGCAATATGGTGAGTTCAAACAAGGTGATGCAATCAAAGAGAAAATAACACTGCAATTTTTAAAAACTGAACAAGGTTGGCGACTTTACAATAAATAAATTATATTTATGTAAAAAATTTCTAATCTTGCTTCTTAACGTTAACTCATTCTGCGCACTCCAATATACATGCTACATTATTATACGAAGTATCTTTTAAAGACAAGACTATAATTGCCCTGCATTTTTAGTTCATCAGGCAATTCTTCGTTACTAACGTGTCGGATGAACAATCAGATTAATTAGAAGTCTGTAATACAAAACTTGCTTGCCCAAAATAATTTTCTGAATGTGCTTTAATTTCAGTTACTACTGTTTGGAGGCTTGCTTTTAATAATTTTAAACCATTTGACAAGTGTTTCGATGTTAACGTTAAACTTGATAGCGGCTTATCCGAAGCAAATACCCACACCGTTTCTTTACCATAGGGTGCTTGGATAGTAAACCGATAGGGTGCAGCACCATTTGGTACGGCTATAAATAAATTTGCTTTGTACAAGGTATCTGGTTGTTTTTTGTTGGGAAGTAGTTGAATCAATTTTTTATCGGCTGTTTGATAAATAACGATAAGATGAGCATCTACCTCTAGGTTAATTAAAAATTTTAAAACATCTCCTTTCGAAAAAGATTGTTTGTCTCCTAAGTGTGATGTAATTTCAACATTAATTTGTTTTAAACTTTTATTTTTTTCGTTAGCATTTGCATTAAAATTCAATAATAACAACACTATAATAGCGTAACAATTAAGGGTATTTTTTAATAACATAATAGCTTACAAGCTGAATAAATAATTATAACCGACAAATAGTCCACCAAAATTGTGAGTTTGGCTATCACCATTATTAAATGTATATTTTTGAGCCTGATTTTTAAATCCTATATTAAATCGATGAGAATCAGATAATCGATAGATACCACCAAACTCTAACGCTGCACTATTGGCGCTACCAACAACACTAGCATTTACTTTTAAATCACCTTTACCTACAAAACCAAAGGTTCCATATAACGACCAGCTTTTATTTAACTGCCATGCTCCTGCAACCCCAACACCGATTCCTGAAAAATTTTGTTTATAATTATTTTTATCAAATTTATTTTGAACACTTTTAATATCAACAAATAATGATATATTATCCCAAAAATAATAGCCTGCAATTAAATCAACTTCTGAACGCTGTATATTCACATTGGTCACTGGAGTAGAAGTACTGGCAGTCACTTGATC
Source organism: uncultured Thioalkalispiraceae bacterium (assembly GCA_964420605.1). Taxonomy (GTDB): domain Bacteria; phylum Pseudomonadota; class Gammaproteobacteria; order UBA6429; family Thiohalophilaceae; genus CAYQUC01. The sequence continues at coordinate 29,856 of CAYQUC010000031.1, forward strand.
TGGGCCATTACCAACAAAATTATAGCTTCCACCTTGTAAACTCAAACCTGCATAATATCGATCTTTTTGCAAACCAACATTCCATGCAAACTGACCACCGGCATTTCGTTCAAAATCAGTTCCGGCATCGGTATTACTGCCTTTCCAGTTGGATGACAATAATTTTAAACCAAGACTAATATTGATAGTATCATCTGCCTGAACAGCCATTGCGGAACAAGCAAAAGACATCAGTACTAAATAGAGTGTTATGTTACTGCGACTATTTAATTTCATCATTTCAATTCCGTTATTATCCTATATTTCTAGAGCGTGGGTATTGGTCTAAATTCACGCTTCGATTTCTGTTCAACCGTATTCGATTTTTTGCCTGTTACGTAATTTTTAGTTTTTGTTTTTTTCGTGTCATCATCGATAATATTAACCTTGACGCGTACTTTTTCTTTTGGAACACCGCTCACCTTTACATCTAATTTAATAAATACAAACTCACCAAGCTCATCTCCGGCTCCCTGCAATACGCCACTTTCTGGCACTTGATCAACATTGTTAGCAACTGCTTTTGAAACGTTACTCGACAATTCACTTAAGGTTAATAGCGATTGATCGTTATTTTTTAATTCACTCAGAAGAAAATAACTAAATGGAGAATGTCCTGATTTTCTATAATCATCATCAACGTATTCAACACCACCAGCTGACATTATTTGGACACTTCTTTTATTTAATACCTTTTTATAATATTTTTCATTTTTCAGCTCGCTTTTAATGCCTCGATTACCACGACGTAATAACGTACCACTAAAACACGAATCCGAAATTAATAAACTATGTTTGGCTCTTGACGCAATCACTGTCATTTCATCACGTATGGTTGAATTTCGTAAAAATGTTGTTTGGTCTACGCCATTGGCATCACTTGGAACCCAATAACCTTTTTGACTGTCATTATCAATGTAACCATGCCCTGCGTAATATACCAAAACATGATCATTGTTTAATACTCTTTTTGATAATGCTTCGAGTTCAATTAAAACATCACGTCTTGTGGCATTTTCTAATAATTTAACATCACTAAAACCATAGTTTTTAGTGAGTACTTTTTGTAATTCACGTGCATCAGTTACCGCTGTTTTTAGTGAAGGCCATTTGCCTTTTTTGTCTTGATAAATATTATTACCGATAATTAATGCTCGATAAATTCCCTTGGTCATTTTCGATTGCGTATTAGCAGCAACCGATTCCATATTGATGCCTCGAGATTGAGCAGAGGCCGTAGTGTTCAATGCCAACAATAGTATCGGTATTATGAATACTATCAATTTAGCCGTTATCTTATTTTCAGTTACTTTCATAATTTAGCTCTTTTCTATTTATTGACTAACAAATCCACCGGTTGCATAAAACGATTCATTATCCGACGTTTCACCTGTTAATATCCATTGATAACGTCGATTATTTAGTAACGCTATATCCTTGAAAGTGACACTATTACTCGATAGCTTTTTTTCTGCTATTACAACTGTTTGTTTATTATCGATTTTTTTAATTATAATAAAATACGATAGTGCATTTTTTATTTTTGGCCATGTAATATTTAAAGAAGCATTATCGTTAAAAATAATACTGACCTTATCGAATGCAATGGTTTTTTTACGTGCATTGCTAAAAAAACCAATACCAGGCTGATTATTTTTAGCGCTAAATTGAATCACAGCATTATCTTGATAACTTGCAATTTTAACCTTGTTGTTGTCTGTTTGAAATTGAACATTAAACATTAGCAGTAATAACACACTTGCAAAACCTGTCACGGGAAGCATTAGCCAAGCTGGGGTTGGTTGAATAAAAAGTTTTTTTATTGACGAAAATAAATTAAACGTATTGTTCTGTTGCGTTGCTTTTACTTTGGATACCAGTGTGTTTGTTTCAGACTTTGGTATTTGGCGTTTCATTGCAGATTGATGGCTAGCATAATGTAATGCGGCCTTTAACGCCTGTGGTTCATCTTGTAATAACTTCGCAATATTCTGTTGTTGTTTACCATGCAACTTGTCATCCACATAATCTTCGATATCACCATCAGACAGTGCCGTAGTAACACCCTTTGATTTCGATTGTGCTAAACCCAATACGGTATGCTGTTGAATAAATTCAGATGATTTTAATGTTGTTTGTAATTGCGATATCTCACTGGCTTTGATTCGACAATCACTGCAACTGGCAAGGTGTAGTACAATTTCTTGATATTCAGATGCATCAGGATTATCAACAAATCCAAGGATATTTTCCCACTCGGGATGGCTATTGAGTTGTGTGTCATTGTTCATTTTTTTACTCAGCTTAATTCTCTATTACTATTGATAAGACAGTGAATTGTCTAATATTTGAAAAATTTTTAGTGTTATTGGCCTATCAAAATTATTAAATAATGGCTAATCACTTTTCACCATCAAATCATTTAATTTTACAATGGTTTTACGTCGATAATAATAAAGTTGTTGGCGGTTAGTTTCATGTGCTGCAACCCCTTGTTTAATACTAATATTTAATTGCCTCAATGCAAGCAATACATCGCCGGCATCTTGTTGTTCAATGATTAATGCTTCTAAGACATATTGCTCAACCGGCTCTAATTGACCCCACGCGGTGTGTAATTTTAATTTCTCTTCACTTATTTCAAGAGCTTCATCATAAGAGGGTATATCACTTTGTGTAAAATTATCATTTTCCGCTGAATCATGAGTCAGTTCAGTTAAAGACACGGTTGATGGTGGATTTAGCAGGTGCAAGCGATTTTTTTTTGTAAGGCTAACAATTATATCACGACTTAATTGCTGTATTTCCTGTTCACTTTTACCAAGCTTTTGTGCAATTAAGGCTATCGTTTCTTGTGCACGCAAACCGTAAAACACTTGACTCGCAGCGGGTTGAAGTTGTTGAATGTAGGTTGGTACGTGGACACGGCCATCAAAGCGCCAATCTTTCCAACGCTCATAAAAAGGCAATGAATTGGCAATGCTGTAGAGGTAGTTATTCAAACTTGAACCATCTTTTGCCTGATACCGAAGTAAGCGCTTACTGTTGCTCAAGTCGTTCAGCATCCAGCCATAACTCGCATTACCCCATTCACACAAGTGTGCGCCTGTCGCTGCTGGACCGAACGGTTTATCAAGACTACAAGCATACCGGTAGCGATTTTCAAAGCAAAACCGTTTGCAGAATCGAGCCGTCTGATAATTAATTATAGGATGAGTCAACGCATTTATTTGTTTGCGCGCTGCAACATCGCCCTGTGAGGCATTTTGTGCTAACTCAATTTGCTCTGTTAGTAATTTATTCATGCACTTTTATTCTGATTCACTAGTATAAAAACCAACCGACAACCTTGTTCTGTATTACATGAAATGCCATACCGTATTTATCATAGGCGAGATAATCTCCAGACATCAGATGTAAGCGTCTATCGGGAATTCCGAATTTTTTTAGTGGTCGATCCGAAGCCTCATTGTTTGTTATTTGTATATCTTTTGAGCCACTCAAATAAAGCTGTCCATAATCTTGCCATGCACTAATAATTTTTTGATTCGGACCAATGACATAACGACTACCATCATCAAATCGATATACATGATGTAATTCACCTTCTAGCCACAGATCATTAATTTTATGCTGTTGCCTTGATAAATCTTTTGCTGAAAATTTATCGTTTAAACGCATACCATTGATAGTGGGGGCATTTTGTATAGCATTATTCTCATGGGCTGCAGGTGTTAAATGATTTAGCGCCATTTGAAATAATAAACTGTTACCGGATTTTTTTGTTATCGTTGCCAGTGCTTGCCATTGTGATTTTGCTTTTTGTGGTTGTCCGATAAAATTAAACAGTGCACTACTATTATAATAAGCACTGTATAACAGTAGGTCGCGTGAAAAAGATTGATAACTGGCGGTATTATTATTTAACGATTTTATTAATTTCTTAAATTGCAGTGCCGCTTTAGTTTGCTTGCCTTCGATTGAATTAGTCATTGCTAAAATTAATTCTACCGCGCTGTCGCTCCCAAATTTTGGCAGATATTTACCTTGTATGACTCCTCGAACCATAAAACTATTACCATCAAGTAAGTAACTATAGGCCAACAATATATAGCTCTTGGTATAATCTGGCTCTAAACGTATTGCTTTTTCAAAATATCGAATACTGAGTTCTATTGTTGAATGTATTTGTTTTTTTAATTTTTTGATATTTGAACTATTAATTGCACGCTTTAAAACCTTATTATTACTCGACACTGTAGATACTGCATTACTACGTGCATCTAAGATTAATGGATAATAAAAACTAGCTTGGTTACTACTATATTGACTTTTGTGATTCTTTATTAGTTTTTGTTTTAATTCAAGTGCTTCTGCAAAATAACTTGAACCAATCGCAGATAATACTGCACGATTGGTATTATCACGGCCATACGCGATAAAGTAACGACGTGCATTAACAAAATCATTGGCCGTAAATGCTTGAACGCCTAATTCATATAACATTGACTGTGTTGCGACATTACTCAATTGCAAACGTGCTCGTAATGCACGATTTTTTGCTTGATCGCACAGACCTGATATTTCTTTATCGCTAGTTTGTTCATAACACGAATCATTCCATATATTTTCAACCCATTTAGTAAAAAAATCTTTACTATTTACATTATCCAATACTTGGTAAGGATCGTAACCCACGCTGTTCATCATTAATAAACTATCATGATCGGCTTGAATTTCTTTTTCTGCGACATTGTCAAAATGGTGTTTATCGATGTTTAAATTATTTAATATATTTTTTGTATTTTTATTACCATGACTACTAATTAATCTAAAAAATCGTTGATGCCACAAATCATCTGAACGTTGATGTGATAATTCGTGTGCTAATACAAAAGCCAATAAGTGTTTTGCACGTTGCTCTCCAAATGTTTTAATCGTTAGTATCGCATCACGACTCATTAATATATTGCCATCGGATAATGAGGCTGCCCACGGTCCCGCACTTGAGTTAACTATATAGAGTGATGGTTCAACGCGACTGCTATTCCAGGCACGCAGCAGTACAGTAAATATTTCTTGTGCTTGCGCCACTAAGGGATCGTTTGCTGCAGAAATAGTATGTGGTTTCCAATAAGTGATAGACTGACTTGGATCATCTGGTGGCACAATTGTTTTTGCTGACGCGACGCTCAGCAACAGACTAACTAATATCATTAATATCAATTGCCTGAGGAAATTCTGTCTGGATAATATTTGTTTGGGCATTTGTTCCACCATTAAATCATTCGCTCTCATCACACTATATTACTAGACGGCAAATCCGCTGTTATTTGAAATTTTTTTAATCTAATTTGTAATAAATCAGTCTAGTGCTGTTACTCACCATATGGGACATAAATTTTCGTTTATTTTTCAAATCAGCTCCAATTTCCTGTCTCTTTAATCATAACGAAAAAGTAAGACACTATTCGCTAATTATTCAACATTAACTCAAAGAATAGTTAAAAATCAATGAGTTATAAGTGATAAGAATACTAACTTTCTATCTGTAACAATATTAAGGAGTTACCAATGAATAACAACAAATTCCCCTCTAAAAATAGCCTATTAATGGTGTCACTATCATTAACACTATCGCTGTTAACAGCATGTGGTGGAGGTAAACAAGATAGTGCTCCTCAAAATAACCCTACCGCACCCGTTTTAGAATTAAATTTACCCAATAGCTTAACCGGCGGAATTCAAACAGCGACTGCTTTAACTGCCAGTCAACAGGCACAAGTTATTGGCAATTCTTCAGATGCCCAGCTTATTACCACTGCCGTGAGCATATCAGCAAACGCGAGCAATCAACCCTGCCAATTTATTGGTGTTAGTGATGATGAGCCATTCCGCAATGGGTATCAAATGACAAAATTCATGGTCTCAACAGTGGCTGCATGGACTTGTATTGGCGATACATTAATTAATCTATCCAATTTTATTGCACACGATGGCGTGATTATTGAAACTGAAAACGATACCACTGCCAGCAATTACAAACCTGAAGACCCAACACATTATAGTATTACAGACGATTCAGATACACAGACCAGCATTCGACTCTATTATCGTTATAGCCGTGCGACACCACCCAAAGTCGGTGATGATCCGCAATTTTTCATCTCTTGGAATGAATCCACAACAGATTCAAATGCAATCGAAGGTCGTTTAATTGTAGATGCTGTTAAAATTCAAGCCACCAATCGTAAAATTGACGATCCAACTAAGATGCGTATGGATTTTAACTATACACAGAATGCCAAAGATGTTGATGTGTTTTTACAATTTGACTCGGGTAATGAATGGGCCGATGGTTTTCGTATGATGGTCAATAAAGATTTAAATGCTAATCCACTAACACAAGTGTATCTGGCCCGTGGCTTGATGAAAATGAAAAAACAATTTCTACCTGTCACAGGAATCACTGAAATTCCAAATGTACGTTTGTATACCGTATCGGATAGTTTTGGTAATGGTGCAGCAATTGCTGAATTTCAAGATATTTCATTACCGTTAGAATTAAATGCCGCTACCAACAATCATCTCGGTAATTATTTATTTACTAAAACTGACAACTATTATTTTCAGGCAGATCAACAGTGGGACTGGATCAAAAAGAGCATCACGGCTTCTGAATTAAAAGGTGGTCGCACAACACCTAGCACGGGTGGCACTTTCCCTGCAGATCCATC
>CAYQUC010000032.1:0-35661 GCA_964420605.1 uncultured Thioalkalispiraceae bacterium
ATATGGCGGAGAGCGAGGGATTCGAACCCTCGGTACGCTTACACGTACACTAACTTTCCAAGCTAGCTCCTTAAGCCTCTCGGACAGCTCTCCATAAATAAACTACAGAACAGCTGTAATTTAGTGCCGCAAGAGTAAACTAGTTAACTGCTTGGCGCAAGTGACAATGGGCTTAAAGGCTGGCTGATCTAATCTCAAATACAGTAAAATCACGTTTTGACATCCATATTTCACCTAAGCGTAATAGTATCACTGAGCCGTTACTTCGTATTAGTTTTAATGGTGTTCCTGCGATATAGCCATATTCATGTAGCAGTACTATTTGCCACCGCTCATTCATGTCCTGAGATAAGATGACTGGGTTTCCAGTATCGCTTGCTGTTGACTTTTGATCTAAGACTAATGCCGATTCGGCATAACTTGCCATTCGAATAATGCTAATTTCAATTTTTTGATCTTGTAAACGCTGCATACGGCCAACAAAACCTAACAAAGGTAAATTGCTATTGTCATTCGGTTTAAATGACAATATTTGTCCTACTTGCAAAGAATTTGTTTTTACAACTGCATCATGGGATATCAATAATCCACCCGAACTAAAATTAATTATTTGCCAATTTGATGAATTTGATAACTTAACCGGAGACTCATCCGAGAGCTTAATTGATTCTTGTTGGATTAATTCAATATTGGCCAGCATTGCTGAATCTTTGTTATTTTCAGGTTTTGCATAGCCCGATAATATTTTATAGGATTCATTAAAACCAAAATTTACAAACAGTTTTTGTGAACCATAAACATTATGACGTTTATGATGGCGTTCTCTTCGCTTAATAGCCATTAAGATCATTTCAAGCACTGGAATTTTATCTTGATCTTTTAGTTTTGCTAAAGGAGGACTTAATTTAGATTCATCTATCGATGAGAGAAAAATCATTTTAGCTAATACTTCATGTTCAGCTACAAGACTATTGTGTAGTATCGAAAAATCAATTCTAATTCCAGGTGCTGACATTGAATCGGTACGTTTATGAACCGGAGGACCATCGTTGAATAAAAATGTAATCAACCAGCCTGGTTCTAATGTTTGACCATTGTCGTCAAATATGCGTAATGCTGAATCTATATGTGCTAAATATGAATCTGGAAAATAAAATAAATGAGCTGGCCAGGTAATAACATCTAAGACACCAAATAACTGTATTGATAAATAGACATCACGAATACTATTTTTATTTGTCAACTCAATAACATCGTCGACTTTAATATTGGTAACGCCAATTTCACTAGATAACACTTTCTTTTCATCAATATCATTATAATTTAATAAAGAGAAGAAAATTTGGTTTACTTCAAGCCAGGTAGAGCCCGGTAATTTTTCATAGCGTAATGCTCTTAAGCGTTGCTCAAGTCTAACCATTTCTAAAATTCTAAAACCAAGTTCTACAATATTATTACGCATTTCTCGAAATTGGCTTATATCGTTTGAATAAAACTTTAAATAAGCATATTTATACGTAATCGATATTTGCTCAGCAATGATAATGCAGTTTGATAATGCGGCTAATTGTTCCACATTCTGAGTTGGTTTATTTAATTCATCATTAAACGGCGCACAAATAGACACTAAAACAGGATAAACAGTTATATAAATAGCATGAGCCACTTCAATTCTATCCATGACTGGAGCATCAACTTTATTAATATCAGATAATATTACAGCAGCGTCATGGATTAATTGGTTAGGGAAATCTTTTAATTCAGATAGATGATTTAAATGTGCGTGAATATCCAATACTTCATGTGATACCGGATTGAAAGTCGATGGTAATAAAGAAAATTTCAATTGAAATTTATTTATTTGGTTTTCAATAACGGGATTATTTATTACACTACTATCTGGACTGACAATATTGTTAGTTTTTTCTTTGGGTTCTTTTTTACTTTTTTTAGTTGTTTTTTTACTGTTACTTGTTCTTTTTTCATTTTTGTTAGTAACAGTTTTATCTTGTTGTTTAATATTATCAGTATTATTTTTAATTTCAGATGGTAAAGGTGATGTATCTAATGAGTCAATAGAAACAATCGCTTCATTTAACTGATTTTCTTTTAAATGTCGTTTTTTAGATAAGTTAGGACTTAAACTATTTTTATTGGTTTTATCATTCTTTAATTGAATGCGAATCTCATCTAATTGCTCTTGAGTCATTTTTGTTCTAAAAAGGTCAGACTCGCGTCGTAGAATATATTTTCCTAAATTTTCTAAATATTGAGTATTAACGTCATTACAATCAATCACAAACCGATCAGAATTAAAACCATTAAAATTTTCAATATTTAATACAATATTCGTTGAGTCTAAAGAAGCTGAAAAATTAAAACTGACCGGAACGAGTGAATCAACACTGAATATTGCATTAGTAACGTTTTGTCTACTGTCTTTATCTTTATGGCAAACATAGCTAACGTGGTGTTCATCAAAATATTCACTAATTCGATCAATGTATATTTTATTTTCCACATCGAATCTAACCCTAGTATTTGATGAACACATAAAGCTAAGCTTAATATTTCTCATCAACTTACGACTATCGACTATAATTTTGTAATCCGATGGTAATAAATCACGCATTACTGAATAATCTTTGATCGGATATGACACAAAAACAGTGGATTTAATTAAGTTTAAATTTTCACAGAGCTCAGATAAAAAAGCAAAGATCATTACCATTTTAGGCTGAACAGTTTTTAAAAAACGTTCTTCACGCTTTTCACTATTAGCTTTAACAGATTCAGCATCAGCTTGTTGGAGCTGTGCTTCTTTTGATAGATCGTCAATTAAACCCATTTTTCCCTATACCAAAAAATTCATTTGTAAAATTAAGTGATTACATATCCGATATCAATTTAAAATACTCTATTTATACCGTAATTTATTTTATCTTATTTATAATGCGTTAATTTAATGACAATTATAGCAAGTAACTAATAATTGCATAAATTATTAAAACGTAACTTGACTTAAATCTCAATTTATTAAGCAATATCAATAAGATACCATATGTTTTTTCACAGGTAAATCTAAAAAAGTGTGCTTTTACGATTGAAACAATTACCCTACCTTCTTATATCGGTCAGATAGGAAAGAGTTTTAGTTGTACGTATTTTAATTATTAATTGGATTAGAAATTTTATACGCCTAGCTCAATTAAACTAACTTTCCATCACGGTCATAGACTGCGCTTAGAGTCAATCTCGGGCTTATCCTTTAAGCTAACCCAAGCATTACGTGAATCCAACATATTCCAAGGTATTCCTAATCGAGACAGTGTGTAAAACTCATATTTATCAGTATTTATAATTAATGTATCAAAAACAGGCAATAATTTACTTATCTTGTTCTCAATAATCAAAGAGACTTCAAGATTGTTGCTGGGTAGCTCAAACTCAATAGTGCGTTTTGATATTGCAGAATCAAAAAAGCCTTTCAAAAGTACTTTTTCTCCCCCTACAAATGGTGATGAAAATCGTTGATCCAAAGGTGCTACATTATGTAATGAAATTTTAGATTTTTCAGAATAAGGACAACCTGCCTGTTCACCAGGTGTAGGATGTGGTTCACCATTTTCTTTCTTTCGTGGTTCCCAATAAACGGGGATAGGAGCGTAGCCAGCAGGCAACTGTTGTTGCGGAGGTGACTTTAAGAATTTTGGCCCCATTTCAATGTTTGGTAATTCAAGATTCATTACTTTCCAACCAGAGGCTTTATTAAAACCTTTGCCTACTGGATTATATATAAAGTTTTCTTTTGTATTTTCAGGATTACAGCCACCAAACGCATTTTCATATTTAAGTACCGTTGGCTCTAATAAAGCCGGTTTACCCATAACATATCCAAGTAATATTTTATTCCAGGTACGTTTTCCTGTGATTCTAAGCTTCTTTTTCCAGGCCTTTTCATCATTAAATATAATATTATATTCGACTTCCATTGCTGTTTTATTTTGCTCTGGGTAGGCCGTTCCATACAAATAGGTTTCACCACCTAATTTATAAGGTGATATTTCATTGATATTTTGTAGGCTAGACGTATGTGCTTCACTAAAATACTCATCAACTTCGATAATTTCAGGACTTAAATCAAGAGGCGTTACTATACCGGCATCATTAAAAGAAAAACCTCTTTTGATGACGCAGGTCATTTGAGGTTCACGCTTATGATTCCAAGCAGCGTACAAACCTGCACAACAATTTGTTTTGTTTAATAATTCAAGCATAATACTGGTTAACCGTGATTTACAGATGAATTTTTTGCGATACTATCGAGTATAATTATTCTATCTGTCACCCAATGTTCTAACTTTAGGCTTACTTTTCCACCACAGTTTAATGAAAGTAAGTCAAAAATATCTTTACCGACCTTCCCAGATAAATCATAACTTAACTCAAGCAAATTACTGTGATTACATATTTGACCATGAATGTAACGTGACTCTTTGTCCCAAAGAGGAATATTTTTAGCCATCCACTCTTGTGCCGATTTTAAATCAGCAATCATAGGAACATCATCATCGTTTTTTGGATTAGAGTCATCAGAGCTAACATCAACCAAAGACATTCGAGGAACAACTTTCAACTCTTCACCTGTGATTAATTGCCAAGCAGGAATTATCAAAATACTATGTTGAGGATTTTGTAGCATCGTAAACAGAATTTTTACAGACTCAAGATTACCCAATAAAGCGATTAAATAACTACCCAGCTCAGGGTTAGCCTCAGCAACAGTACTAAATATTGCTAAAAGTTCAACATTACCATTGAGTGCTGCTAATCTTAAATATTTTTCACGTTCCGCACTATCGGACTCAAGTTCGATTGCACGTCTAATAGCAATGATTACCTTGATATCATTGCGTAACATTCCAGCCCAAAGTGAGGATTGAATGACTTTTGAAGATATTTTTTCTTTCTGAACATTATTAACTAATGAACCATAATATTTTTGAAACAAACTTAAACCAATATTTTCTTGCTCTGCATTATAAATCAACACTGCACTTTGTAATTCTGCATCATGGGTTTGTAGTTCAGATTGGTTTAGTAAACCAACTGGTAATTGTTGCTTTGCGAGATGCCAGATAGAAATAATTGTTGATCGAATTTCAGTTTCAGTGTCAAATAAATCGACTAATACTTGATTTATGTCATCGTTATAAAAAAGAGTAAAAGCATCAACTAAACCTTTAGGGTATGGAAATTTAACTAAAATTTCTTTTGCAAACATCAATACTTCTTGTTTATGTTGAGCCTCGCTAGATAAAAGCCGTCGAGAAACATACACAAATAGTTCTGAATCATCCTTTGGTTTAGGTTCATCATCGTCGATTGTGCTTGCGAGCACATGAAGATGAATTAAAAGCCTTTTCTCAATGGCTTGTTGCACACTCGCCTTTGAATATATTTGTTCAACACAATTTATGCGCTGCAAATATAAGCTTAAAGCAACATTTAAGTGTGTTTCTAGGTAGGGTATATCAGCTTCTATCATATAACTATTCAGTATTAAATTAATTTAATTCTATACTGGTTCCCTGAATTCGGTTAATGCCTTTTGATAGTGAATACACTTCATTTCCATCAATCATTATTTTGCCATTTTCCAGAATATCTACTTTAGCGTTTAATGTTTTAAGGACGATACTAACATCAGAATATAGACTTAAACTACCATCCTCATTAATATCGAAACCCGATGTTGGTCTTTCTCCAAGGTTTCGTAGTTTATCAGTTATTATAAATAAACCCGATATATTCTGCACAATGACACTATCATTTACCGACAAATTAGGTACTGATGATGCATGAATAAATTTATTTTCATATTCAATACCCTCTATAGTTTTTAATAGTGAAGCTTCACCATTTAGTACCGAAGCAACTATCAAAACTTGAGTATTTTGTTGTTCTTCACCAATTGTCTTGTTTATTTTATATAATACATTAGCCATAATGAGCTCCAAAAATATAATTCAATTTAATAATGTTTACGAGAGTTAATTTCCACCAATACTACCGGCTTTTATATTAATAGACGCACTTTTAATATTAATATTGGGTCCATCCAATAAAAGATCACCGCTGGAGGAAATTTCAATTTTACCGGATCCTTGACCAATGTGCATTGGACCGCCGCCTTTTCCAGAAAAAGTAATGGCCGCGCCCGCATTAACCGAAAACTCGCCACTTGGTATTAACATCTCCAGATTATCCCGCTTTACTTCAATGGAATAATTTGAATCAACCGTCATCTCTATATCTTCGCCACTATTGAAAGAAACATTATTTTCTTCTGCTTCTAATAATATATTTTTATCAGCCGTTAACAAAATATCAGTTGCAGCCTGTTGTTCAATTTCATTATTTTTAGTTACTAATTGTTGGTTATTTTGCACATCAACCATATGTTCATTACCCGATTGTATCGTGTGACTATCACCAGACTCTATTAACACTGTTTTATCTGAATATATTTCCATCTCGCCTTTCTCAGTAGCAAGACGAATATGATGACCATCATCATTAGCGCTTAATGTTAAACTATTATTCTTATCTTTTGTAAATAACGCTACATATTCATTTGCTGAACGATCTTCCATCACGAGTTCATTGCCACCCCAGGTACGCAAAATGTTCTGAGAGGTATTGGCTGCTGTAACCGTTGTTGGGGTATCAGGATTGCTAATCATACCGATTAATAATGGTCTATTAATATCACCATTGACACAGGTCATAACAACTTCAGTACCCGAATGCAGTGGAAAGTGCATTCCGTAATTTTGTCCTGACGACAACTGCATTAAGCGAACAGCATGACTTGCATCGCCATCAGCTTTATTAGAAATATCAAAAGGTAAACGTATACGATATCGACCCTGATCATCTAAATAGGCATAATCACCGCCGGTCGTTTCAATTTTTGTGGTAAAACTACCGTAAATTAACGCTCTATTCTGTAACTCAGCTCGATACTCAATACCAGATCGTATTAATAATACTTTATTTTGATAGGTTTTCTTTTTAACTGAATCATCAGCAGTAATACTGTGTCGTTGAGAACCCGATGCCTCAATTTCAATAACTAGATAGTCACCATTTAATTCAAACTCAGGATGGTCTGTTAATGTAAATTTTACACCCGGTACTAATCCTCGACAATCCGTATCCGCCACAAATGTTTGACGCTGCCATTCTAACGATTGTTGAAATACTTGAGAGAAATATTCGCCTTGATCAATCGATTGGTAATGCGAACCATAGCGATACACTGTACCAACACTGGTAATATCCGATTTTGATTTTGATGAAACCATTAAATCAGACTCTGGTGTACGATAATTATAATCTTTTAATAAAATTTCATCCGTCAACAGACCGGCTAATTGACGAATAGAAGATACTGTCTCAACACTTCGAGCTTGACCAGAACGTTCTTGAAACATAAGTTCATTAGGTCCGTCAAGCATTGGAATATCAGTGATATTATCGTGAAAGATTATGACCACTTTCGAATCTATTTGTTCGAACCTAAAATAAATCCCATGATGAGATAGTTGTCGTGTTAGAAAATCAAAATCTGATTCATTATATTGCACTATATATTCATAAACTGAATAATTTGCAGACAATTTTAATTTATAATTTGCGGGTAAAAATCCAGCTTCTAACAAAATATCATCAATTATCATAGTGATATCTTTATTAAGAAAAACTCGATTTTTCTGATTTTTCTTTAATACAGATAATGGCGAAGACAATTGAATAATATATTCTTCACCGTTATAAATTGATCCATTCTCAATAACTGAAGTACAAATACCGTTTATGAAAACGCTATCGGCATCCCATAACATCTCAAACTTTACAGTTTTACCAATGATGTCAACTGGATTAATTTTAGATTCAGTTAATACATTAATATTGTATTTATAATCTGACGATAAAGCATTATCGGTGCACTCAAAATCAAGTACCGATAAAATATTATCAGGAATACCCTTAATATTTAAAAAGAATTGGCTTTCATTTGCATTCACTAAGCCAAATCTTGCTGAGTTTAAATTGCTATTTATATTATCCATAATATTTTAAATCGCTTCTCTATTAATTTATATTAATAATTTATATTAAGCTACTTTTCCTTCCTAGGCAGTTAGCTCCTCACTATCTTCATCCATAATATCTGAAAACAATACAGACATTTGGCCGTTATCATCTAACTCCAAAGATAAAACATCTGGCATATCTTCATCAGCCATAAATTGTAGCAAACTACGTGAAATCTCCGGTAATAATTGTTGCTCAATTAAAGCATTAATAAACCGAGCTCCTGTTTCAGGTTGCGTGCATTGTTGTGCTAAATATTCAAATACACTTGGCTCACAACGCATTTGAATGCTATGTGCTTTATCAATTCGTTGCGCGACAGCATCTAGCTTAATTGCAACAATTGACTGTAATGCAGTAGCATCTAAAGGACGATAAGGAATAATTTGCATACGTCCTAATAAAGCAGGTGCAAAGTGTCCTAATAGTGCAGGTTGAATTGCATCTTTTAATTCTGACATTTTAGGAATTTGCCATTCATCCTGAGTATCTTCTTTATTATCTGCAGCAATATCATTCTCATTAGAAGCTTCACCTTCTGTAGTCTCATCAACCGTACTTGTTGTATCGTTTAATTCTTCAGCTAATTCATCAGGTGCTGTAAATGCATCAACAATTTCGTTGGTGCCTAAATTGGATGTCATGATTATAATCGTGTTTTTAAAATCAATTTCACGTCCTTCACCATCACGCATAAATCCTCTATCAAATACTTGATAGAACAAATTCATAACATCTGGATGTGCTTTTTCAACTTCATCTAACAAAACAAGAGAATAAGGTCGTTTACGAACAGCTTCTGTTAAGATACCACCTTCACCGTAACCAACGTATCCTGGAGGTGAGCCTTTTAACTGTGACACAGTATGGGCTTCTTGATATTCACTCATATTAATCGTAATTAATGAACGTTCACTGCCAAAAATTTCATCAGCAATTAAACGTGCTGTTTCAGTTTTGCCGACACCACTAGGACCTGCAAGTAAAAACACGCCTATAGGTGTTTCTTCATTTGATAGTCCTGCTCGAGATGTTCTAATAGAACGAGCAATATCACTTATAGCATCATCTTGTCCGATGACTCGAAGTCGTAAGCGATCTTCTAACTCCATTAACGATGTTAAATCATTTTTTAGCATCTTGCCGACCGGTACCCCTGTCCAGTCTGCAATTATTTCAGCAATAGCTGCGCCATTAACTTCAGCTTGAACCATTGGTGTTTCACCTTGCACCTCGGCAAGATCTTCTCTTATTTTTAATGAGTTTGATTTTAATTGAATAATATTTGGATCATTCTCATCGGCATTTTCATCATATTGAGTAGTTAATTGATCACGGTGTTCTTGAATATTTGACACCAACTCACGTTCTTTTTCCCACTGTTCAATTTGAACTGCAAGCTTTATTTTAGTTTCATCTAAGTCAATATTAAGCTGTTCACGTAAAGCCTCGTTAACAACTAAACCACTTTTTTGTTCGCTACTTAAATGATCCAACCTTCGCTCTATATAATCAATATGACTTTCAGCAGATTCTATCGATGCTGGTCTAGCCGCCTGCCCCATTTTAATTCGCGCGGCTGCTGTATCGAGTAAATCAATTGCTTTATCAGGTAAGAAACGGCCATTAATATAGCGGCTTGACAGATGTACTGCAGTTTCAACTGCGTCATCAGTAATTAAAATATCATGATGTGTTTGGTAATGTACTTTTAAACCATTCAACATCACTATTGCATTTTCGATTGTGGGTTCTTCCACCTTAACTACTTGAAAACGTCTTTCTAAAGCAGCATCACGCTCAAAATATTTTTTATATTCAGACCATGTTGTTGCTGCAATAGTTCTTAATTCACCACGCGCTAAAGCGGGTTTTAATAAATTTGCAGCATCGCTCATTCCTGCCTCACCACCAGCTCCAATTAAGGTATGTGCTTCATCTATAAACATAATAATGGGGATTGCAGAGTCTTTAACTTCAGTGATAACTTGTTTTAAGCGTTTCTCAAATTCACCTTTAACACCTGCCCCAGCTTGTAATAAGCCTAAGTCTAAAGTGTGAACCTGAACCCCTTTTAGATCATCAGGCACTGTTTCATGCGCAATTCGTAATGCAAAGCCTTCAACTAATGCAGTTTTACCAACACCAGGCTCACCTACTAAAATTGGGTTATTTTTTCGTCGACGGCTTAGAATATCAATCATCAAGCGAATTTCTTCATCTCGTCCTAATACCGGATCAATTTTTCCTGATGCAGCTTTATACGTTACATTTTCAGTAAAACGACTTAAAGCAGATTCCGCATTTTGATTCGATGATTTTTTTGAATTTGATTTTTTAGCATCCTGTGGAATTAAGACATCATCTGCTTCGTCAGGAGAAATATTAAAACGACTATCTTTTTGAGCTTCGCTCGATCCTTCAACTATTACAGAGTATTGACTGCGTAATTTATCTAACGATATTCCATCTAATTCATTAAACGCTGTTCCAGGAAGTAGCGGTGATAATTGAACCAAAGCATCTAATAACATTGCTGAACGAATACGGTTTTCATCGTAATATAAGGTAGCTGCTGTCCAAGCTCGTTCAAACCATTGAAACAACAATGGTGAAAATGATGGCTTGCCACTATTATTCGCACGAAGACGTGATAAATTTTCTAACATTTCCTGCCATAATTTATCAACATCGATACCAAAGAAGTTAAATATTAAATCAAGATCACCGCCACCTTCTTCAAGAAGTTTAATCATTACATGTTCAATTGTAATTTCATAATGCGTTCTAGTACTCGCAAATGCAGCAGCATCTTCTATTGCACTTGCTGTACGATCATTCAATCTTTCGAGTAACACTCGGACATCTTGATTATTCACAATAATTTCCTTTTATTCTCATTACTAATTATGTTGCTCATGCAACTTTATCTAATTTACTATTACTGTTATTGCTAAAATTTTCTGTACTTTTAACCGCGAAGTTTTTCCCGGGAAGGCGTATTTCATAGTTAGAATTAGAAGCTGTACCTAACACCGTTGACCAACCTAACACCACATCTTTAGCACCTAAATATATTCCAATTCCTTTTGAGGGTTTAACTTTTAATAAAACATCAAAATTCATGGTGGGATCCATAAATCGATCAACTAAACTTCCTAACTCACGGGCACGACTGTTCCCGGGTAACAAACCATTAACGTCATTACTTTGCATTGGCCCAATAACAATATCAATTTTACCACTAACATCTAATACTTCACTACCAAGTATTGTATTATCGCCGAGACACAAAGCATTAGGTCCATCATCACCAAGTTCGACTAGCTCGTCGAGTTTAATCCAACGTGCCACAAACTGATTAATTTTAACAGGTACATTACCCATAAAATCACTTAGTACACCAGACAGTGCTGTAGCACTTCGAACTCGAGATCCAATTGCACCACAGTAACCCATTTCCACAGAATCAGAATCAGTAACAACATTTCCTGAAAGAGCGGCAAGATAATGTAAGTATGGTGAATCTTTTTGTTCTAAATGAGTAAACGGTCGATACTTTTTCCAAGCTAAATAAAATTGGGAATACAATCGATGACAAAAAATATCGAGAAATTTTCGCATCGCTTCACTCGACTCATCATCGCGAGCGATAAATTCTGTAAAATAATTTGGAACTGCGGCATCAACGCCATAGAGCCCCATAAAATTCAATTGCAAATCAAATTTATTATCTTCACCCAACTCACAACGACGAATGTCAGCTCCTGGAAAACTAATTTCAGAGGCTGGACGCATCCTAATCCATTTATCTAAGCCCTTACGTACAGTACCATGCCCATGCCAAGAATCTTCAAGTAAACGAATGGCTTGAAAAAATTCAAATTTTGGCGCATTTCCTAAAACGTCATATATTATATTGGGGAGTTTTCGCCGACTAGTGGTTCCCATTTTAATACCTTATTAGATGGATGACAGTTAACTTTTGTTAATACAAAACAATTTATTGCAGCATACATACTAAAAAAATGATGTAGTACCATGCCAAATAAGTGAATATCGGCAATTGAACGATATCGATCTTCGTGCACAGTAAGTGTTATTTCTAAACCACGTAAAATCGCACCTTTGCGAATACGCTCAACCGATTCAATCTCAATATTTTGAATGCCATTTACTCTACGTGAATTTTGTTCATCATTACTCCAATCATACAAACTTAATACTCTTTGTAAAACTTCAAGTGATGCTAATGAACTGTAATTCAGCGATAAATGTGATATTAAGTCCCACTGAAACCGACCACGCTCAGGTGGTGGATACATTGTTGAAGGACGTGTTAAATTCTTAAACGAGGCATATGACGGAAAATCAACTGATGGTGTACTAATTTGATTTTCACGAATATAGCGCCGAGGATAATTACCATTTGTTGCAGTAATAACACAGGATAACATTTCTGCACGAAAGTTCGAAACTCCGCCAATAGACAAATATGTTTCAGGCCGACCTGTTCCAATAATTCGACGATTACTATGATAATAACGCCCACCTTTACGACGATGTTGAAAGGTATACATCGGAAAATATTCGTATTGCTCACCATTTTCGGCATCAACACCGATAACTTTATCGACACTATAAACTTCAGTACCATCACGTGACGCAATATCTGCAATAACAGGATAAGCTGAACGTTGGTGTGTTAAGTTTATAGGTTCACTTGTCTGTTCAAAAAGGTTGACTGCAGGACAGCAATGAAGCAAAAAGTTATCTTTTGATAAACTGTGATCCTGAGGTAATACATTTTTAATTTTAAAATCAATATCAAATTGTGAGGTGGAATCAGGCCAAGAAACTTTTTCTATACCATTAACCGTGAAAAACATGTATTTTTCACGAAAGTTAAAAAAATCTTGTAATAAATGAAAACCATGAAAACTTCTACCATTAATTGGTAACATCGAAGCATCGATTTCAAAATGACTTGCTGTCACACACTTTTGTGTTCCAAGATTATGCGGGGTAGTCATTGGATCATCAGGAAATGACAGGGTTGCTCGTTGCAACTCACCTGTAAATTGATGATGCAATACTAATGCAAGAGCTGGATCAGCATGAATGTGTATCTTTAAATTTGATAAATCAATATCGGATGCAGCAACGCCACTATCAAGTTGAAATGAGAATTTTAGTGAAGTTCCGCCACCGGCAGGTTCACTCAATGTTACTCGGGATAATCTAATGGGATTTAAGGTAACATCAACAGTAGATCCAAACCGACAAATGACACGATCATTTCCTGTTGGAGCAGATAATAGTACAGTGCCTTTATCAATTGTTTGTGATTGCTGCAATTGGCCAATACGGGGTGAAAATTGAATAATAGTCGATGAAGGATACGGTCTCAGAAAATGTGGCCATAATTGATATAATAAATTTTCACTTATTTCAGGTATATCATCATCAATATGCTGACGTATTTGAGCCGTTAAATAAGCCATTCCTTCTAATAACCGTTCAATATACGGATCGCGATCTTTTAATTCATTAAGATTAAGCATACCAGCCTGCTCAGGATAAGCTTGTGCAAATTCCTGTGCGGATTCATGTAATAATCTTAATTCTGCTTCGTAATATTCTCGCATATCATTTTAATTCTTTGTTGCGCCCTCTTCGACACGGGCATAACCACCTGACATAAAATACGTTTCAAATTGAACATAACTACCAGATGACAAACGTCCATTAACTGCTAAATGCAAAATACAATCAGCGCCACTCATTGGTTTGTATAAAACATCAACCTGCTTTAATCGAGGCTCATATTTAAGAATGCTATTTTTAATAGCATCAACCATATCGTCTAACGAATACGGTAGTTTTTGATACATGTAGGAAATATCAGGTAGGCCATAATCGGGGAGATGTTCCATGGCACCTAAACGAGCATTCAGTAATCGTGTCAAATGATCTTTAATACTAACGGTTAGATCATACTCTGATGGAATGCTAGAAATTTCTCGACCACTTGCATATTGTCCAGTAAGTATCTCGAATAATGCATGGTGCATATGACAGCTTCCTATAATGTAAAAAGGGTATGATTAATCATACCCTTTTTGCTAATTACCGAGTAGCTGTCCAGGAATCGGTAACTTTTAGATTTCCATCTAAGTAAGTCCAATGGATAGTATCATATTTAAATGCAACTGATTCTAGATGAGGAAAACGCTCAAAATCTAAATCTTTACAGTTATGCATTTTAGGTGTGATATTTGTAATTTTTACACCTTCAAGAATATGACTGAAATAAGCAACTTCATCACCACTGCTGCTAATTTCATACCATTTAATTTCAATTTCATTTAAAGTTGTACCATTAGCACAAGCTTCATACAAATAAGGTGAAGCACGATCAAAACCTTTAGTGATAACTAATGGCTCATGTTTACGAGTACTAGTAATAGCACCTTGCATGCTGTCTGTTGGTATACGTAATTCATGATCAAACGCGATTACTTCGATTGTATTTTTACGACCATCAATTTCGCAACTACCTGCAATTGAAATACTACCTTCTTCTGCTGGTGAACCTACTGCGTCCTTAATCCACATGTATGCTGGAATAGCCATTTTAAAACTCCTTCTAATTATCTTGCAAGATTATAGTGACAATAATTAACTAATTCATTTAGTCCTATATTGTCTCCCTCTAATACCAAACGGTATTCGTTCAATCGTACTAAACATCTTGTTTAATACTAAACAAGTACGAAAAAATTCGTACTTGTTCTTACCAATAATAACAGAATAAAAAAAAATATTCTAATTATATATCGAAAATCAAAAAAATTATTCTGATTTTGGCATCTGTGAAACAAGTGATAAACTTATATCAACACCTTCAATTTGGAAATGAGGCATCACAAATAACGAGACACTGTAATAACCAGGGTTTGAAGGAATTTCTTTTACTTCTACCTTAGCATCACGTAGTGGATGTGTCGCTATTAGCTCTGGTCCTGGATTATTTTTCTTGGTAATTAAAGTTTGAATCCACTCATTCAACTCGTCTTCAAGTGCCTGTCTATCTTTTGTAGAACCAATATTTTCACGTTGTAACACTTTTAGATAGTGTGCTAATCGAGATACTAAGAAAATGTAAGGTAAACGTGAATTAATTCGACTATTAGCAGTTGCTTCTGAAGTCGTATATTCGGTTGGTTTTTGTACAGAGTTTGCAGAAAAGAAACACGCATAATCACTATTTTTATAATAGCTTAATGGTATAAAACCAAGGTTAGCAAATTCTAGCTCTCTTGTTTCTGGAATAATTATTTCAGTTGGAATCTTACCTTGTAGACCACGTCCAGCATCGTATAAGTGAATAGGTAGATTTTCTACTTTACCACCTGCTTCTGGTCCACGAATATTCACACACCAACCATTCTCTTTAAAACTATTCGCCATATTAGCAGCAAAAGCAAAACTCGCATTACCCCACAAGTAATTCTCACTGCCTTCAGCATTAACCGTTTCTTCGTAATTAAAAGAACGTACTGGATTGTTTTCGCTACCATACGGAAGTCGTAATAAGAAGCGTGGCAATGTTAAGCCGATGTAGCGCGAATCTTCAGATTCACGGAAACCTTTCCAGCGAATGTATTCGGCTTTATCCATGTAAGAACTCAAATCATGAATTTTAGGAATATCATCGATGTCTTTTTTACCGAAGAATTTTGGACCAACTGTGCCTAAAAATGGACAATGAGCAACAGATGCAATACGAGATACTTCAGTCAATAAAGCGATATCTTGTGCTGTACTTTCAAATTGATAATTTGAAACGATAGCCGTAACCGGTTCGCCCCCTGGGGTATCGTATTCATCAATGTAAACGTGCTTATATAATCCTGATTGGGTTGTATCAGGTGCCTCTTCAAAATCTTCACGCATTTCTTCTTTACTGATATCCAGTAATTCAATTTTAGAGTTTTTCTTAAAATCGGTGCGATCAACCAAATATTTTAAACCTTTCCAAGTTGATTCAATTTCTTGAAATTTTTCATGGTGCAGGATCAAATCAAGCTGTTTACTAATTGTTGCATCAATTCCAGCGATATAATTATCAAGTAAAACTTTATCAATTTTCTTGACAGAAGAGCTTGATTTAGAAATAACATCAATAAAAACGCTTAACGCTGCAGTTAAACGTTGGTTTGCTGATGTGTCTGCCATTCCTTTTAAATCGCTAAAGCTGGTTAGTTCTAATCCAGCATCAACTGGTGCCACATCTACTAACTTGCACAAGCGCTCGTAGACATTACCTTCTTCCTGCTCTTCAACCTCAGTACTTGAACCTTTTGAGTGTTCTTGAATTGCCATTTTGTTCTCCTAAATCTGTACTTTTACAATGAAGTAAATTACTTGTTACTTCACCCGATTAAATTTAATTACTCAGCTTTTGGTGCTGCTTCAGAGTCGTCAGACTCAGCACTAGCTGCTGGAGCAAGTTTTTCAAGTTCAGCTCTTAAATCTTCAAGCTCAGGTTGATTTTTAATTATATTTTCTAACTCTTTTCTAAACGTACCATTATCAAGTAAGTTAGATTTCAGATCCTTTAATAGATTTCGCATGGATAACAAATTTTCAAGTTGAGGAATTTGTTTTACAACACTTTCAGGATGAAACGCTTTAAATGAATCAAACTCTAGATTAATCGATATTTCGGTATCGTCGTTTGCTATTACATTATCAACTGAAAACTTTGCTTCAGGAGATAATTCATTTAAAACCGACTCAATATTATTTTTATTAATATTAATTCTTTCTCGATGGGCAAGCTTTCCTTTTGTTTTGCCACCACTAAAATCACCGATACTCAGTAACTTCATTGGTAACTCAAGCTTTTTACGCGCTCCACCAGTTTCCACGTCTAACGTAATATTTACCCGTGATTTAGGAATTTCATTTTGAAAACTATCAGCCATTGTACTCTCCTTCTGTATGCCCTATATTTATGGATATATTTCACTATTATCCATTTGAAAAATAAATATAAAATTAATATTCATAATACGCTTAATGCTTGTTGAATATCAGTTTTACATATTTGATTTGAAATCGTTACTAATCTTGCTTCATATAAAATTTTATCTTCATCACTTGATGTCACAATAAGTCCACGTATCGCATTTTGCATATTTTTAAGCAATAAAATATGAAGCGTACTATCCCACATTGCAAGTGAATACTGCTCTGCTTTTTCATGCAAATCATCTAAAACGGGTAAAGCCAATTCTGGTCGATTGTCTTCCATACACATAATAGCCATGTGCAATTTCATTTTAAATCGTTGTTTATCACTATAGGCGTTATACTTTGAAAAAACAGCTAAACCTTCCTGTAAATTTTTGCTCTTTGCTACGTCACGAGCCTGTTCAATAGTGGAATCGAGTGCTTCATCAAGCTCTAGTTGCAAACTTGAACCACCGCCACCCATTGAATTAATTTCATCAATCCAGATACTAGTATCGGCTTGGGCAAAGGGTGTATCGTCATTGTATTTTAAACCTTCAATACCCGCTAATCGTTGGAGTAAAGTAACCGTTTGTAAAGCAATGTATTTTGAGACATCTTCACGTTGCATACTCTTTGCAGCAGTATAAGCCATAAATTGTAAATCCAGTAAGAAATTACAACCCGGCTCAAACATCATTGTTTCACACTGTACTAAAGCTGCCTTATTATCACCTTTTGCAATTAATTGCTTAATCGTATTAATGCCCGTCGTTCTCGGAGCAGGTAGTCGTGTTTTACCATTTTCATTCACAGGTAAACTCGCTAAACTCCAATGAATAGCTCGACTAAGTCCTATTGCTTGGATATACTTTTCCCCAGACAATAAATGTTTTGCCAAGGCATTAACTGCAGATGACACATCACGATCGGATTCAATAGTTCCTAAAGAAGTTCCGCCTAATGGTGATGCTGTACCAGAGTTCGATGGTGCAGCAGCAGGGGCACTTGATTTTAATTTAGCTTGTTCTTTTTTCTTAACTTCATCTTCTTTAACTTTCTCGAGTTTTAAAAACTTATCTAACCACGAATTTAAAATAGTAAATTCAGGAATAATAATGTCTTCTTGTTCCGCTAAACCCGTTTTTACTAATACATTCAACTTGGCCACTAATTCTTTGGATTCAGTTAATTGATGAGGTTCAATTTCATTTTCTTTGCTTTGCAAATAAAATAATAATTTATTATTGTTCAGCCATGTTATAGCTGTAACTTTAGCACTTATTTTTTGTGGATAACTGTTTTCAAAATAACTTTCAAGTAGTTGGACATAGACTTGTAAGCCAATGACTAAGCCTTTTATTCCGTCTAAATACGATAATCCTAAAATCAAATAACCCGCGACACGTAAATCCTTTGCTTCAGTGGTTAAAATAGAAATGGCTTCATCAATCACTAATTGATAATCAGTATCGGCTAACTTGTCAATTTCTTGTTTAATCGCAACAAAACTATCACTATAACGTGGGTCCTCTCCTTCAGGATTGCTCGAAAACGGATGAAAAGTAGTTTCTACCCAATCGGGAACTACAGTTGTAATTTTTTCTACCGCGTTATTATCCTCAGCAGGTTTTTCATCTGATGTATTTTCAGTAGCAGCATTAGGTGCTTCAATTATCTGTTCATCTGTCATATCGTTGCTCCTATTCGTTACCGCGACACATCTTGTGATCGCCATTGTTGTAAGGCTTCCATCAAAGTCGTTTCATCATGATTGACTAAATGGCTCATTTTATTCATATCGCAACTACAGTTTTCCATTTCCGTTAATATATCAACCACATTATTATCGTGCTTGCTTGAATCAACTAAATGCGAAAAATAAGATGCTGATACTGGTTTAAAAAATAATGTTAATCTAGCTGGAAAATTGGGTGCTGGATAATTCCAGAAATAATGAGCACTCCAAGTTCGACCACTTAATATTACTTCACAAAGTTGCAACCAAAAAGTAATGTAGTGCGATGACTCAATTTTGGAAGACAAAGGTAACCTTATGCCCCAATGTACACGTGATGGTGAGCGTCGCGCCACTGTCTGTAAAGTACTCACGGTTGTTTTAATTAAAGCCGCGCGCATTTCAAGACTTGAGCCAGGTAACAAATCATTCCAAAAATCGACCATAATATGTGATTTCAATAACTCTATGGTGTTATCCAGCAACTTGCCTTTCGTTATATTTTCATTCTGTTGTTTGGTCGAATCAATCGATTTTGTAACATTATTCATCGAAAGACCTGTCCAGTCTTGGGTCATTAAGTTGATGACTGTATCATAATAATCACTGTACGAATGAACCAATAATGATTGTAAACTTTTATAAACAGGATTATCAATCGAAGTAAAACCACAAAATGGATAATGCCGACCACTACTATCCTGACTTGGGTTAATGACTCCCGTTATAGTTCGATACTCTTCCCTGCCCGTAAAAACAAATTTATGTATTGGAGACTCACTAAAGCTGTATTTCCATTTATCGCCAAACCGACGATTTAATAATGAAACACCTTCATGAATCCATTTATCCAATGCAATAGCATCACGTGTTTTAATATTGTATTTAATAAACTCAGGATGTACGGGTAATTTACCAGTACAGCCCACAATATCTTGCTTTATAACCCGTTGGGTTGGTTTACTTTCCTTGTTAAATAATCCAAACATTACTAATTCCGTCTAGCCGCGTTATCTGATGATTTTCGAGAGCTAAGTTTTTTCGGCATTTTAAAACTCGATAAGACTCCCGGTCTAAAGAGATTATTGTATTTATCAGCTTTTAATTTAAACTGAATTTTAACTGGTTTCGAGTTGTAACTATCAATAGTCCAAACAGTATTAAACTGAGTTCCACGTTCACGTGTTAATTTTGCCTTCTTAAACAAATGAAACACACCCCAAACACCTACTTCTTCAATTTCTGCACGGACATTACGCTTGTCAGAGATACCTATTATACGAGCGCCACTCTGTTCGCTATCACCCGGCCATTTAAATTTTTTCCATTCTTGAGGTCCCATCCGATACCGGAAGGATTGTCCATTCGTTTCCAGAACAATTTCATCTAAACCGGAAATTGGAATTGGATACAATGAAAAAGTTAAATTAGGTTCATCATCACCACGACGAAATAGACCGCTCGATATACTATGCCCGTGTTTTAATGATGCAAAAAATGATTTATTAAAATTAGGACCAATGCCAAGCCAATTTCGTTCTTTCCAACTTGAACGTCTTTTTACCAAATAAGGTGCTAGTTCATTATTCACAAACGACCAAAGAATGCCATCTTTAGGTCGGAAGAACTCCGCAACATCATCAATTGGTGCATCTGGGCCATTATTTGAAAACGGAAATTTACCTCTAATACGATCTTCAAATTCACGGATAACCATATTTTCCCACTTATACTGCACCTCTTTCATGGCAACATGCATAATAACTTTCCAGGAATTTTTAATGGAATCCATTAAAAATAATTCTATGGTTCTGCGGGTACGAACTTCGTTACCGTTAAGTAAGCCCGTAGTTGTAATCCAGCTTTTATACATTTCATTTTTGCCTCCAGAACCACCTAACATGCTCGACGCAAAAATTTCAGACTCACGTTCCATTTCACTTGATGCTCGGATACGTTCCATTTCAGCTTGTAAACCCGATAAACCTAATAAATATTGATTCATTAATTCACTAATAGTACGCTTATCACCCGGATCGGTAAAACGCCGCATATCATGAAACGGTCGATCCAATTCTTTTACATATACTTTTTCTATTATTTTTTTCTTTGCTATATCCTCAACTGACAATTTCGGAAGTATTCGAACCCCGCTATCACTCCAATTAATTTCTTCAAGATTTATATTTTCACCAATCATCTTGAATGTTTCAGCAATAGGACCATCTGAGCGCGATAATAATAATAATTTATTTGCTGCATCACTAATTGTTGCAAAACGCTTAACCCTAAATTCTTTTATAAACTTATACCAAACACTGACATAGTTATTAAAATACATATAACGGATATCACGAGTTAACTGCTGTAATAAAACTTCATCTACTTGTGTTACAGGCTTATCATTATCTGACAATGGTTTGATGTCAGTCCCAAGAACCCAGTCACCGCGGCTAGCTGAATTGACTAATTTCCAAATTTCATGAGATACAAAAGTATCCCAACCTTCTTTAGTATATAGCCCAGGTATAACCAATTCATTTGATAAATAATTATTACCAGAGACGTTAACTAATTTTTTGAATGACTTTTTAGGAAGCTCAGCATTGCCTTTACTTTTAAGTTGAGCATATAAAACTTCAGCATTAGGTGGTGTTCGTAAATTTGACCGAGCTTGTTTAATTAAGGCAACATTTTTAGTCCACTTAGAAGCATACATTGGATCAGTTTCTGGTAATTGCATATGATCCAGATACAGTAATATCATTTCCTTCATATATACTTCAGGAATGATATTTAAATTTTTAGATGTCTGTGCTTTGGATTTAAATTTAATTATAGCTTTCCAAGTTCTGTTCAATGCAATTGAGGCTTCTTTAGCATCAATATGAACTGGGTCAGTCAACATTAAATATGTCTTTAAAGTACTGTAATAGCCTATCCTTAATTTTGTTGCTGCACTCTCAGATGTAATTGTCTTCCAACGTTTACCGTATTTATAAACTGTTTTTTCAAGTAACTTGGATACCGATTGTAAAAAATTCTGTTCCATCGATGCTATAATAATACCTTCGATTGGTTTAATCTGTTCACTGCCTTTGTACACACCCAACTTAGCATACCAAGGATTATCGTCATCGTATTTTTTTAATAAGTCGTAATGCTCATAAACATCTCGCAGCGCAGAATAGTAGTCAGCATAATTAACTACGCGCGCTTTACTCACGTCGTGAAGTTGTTCAACTGCACTTGTGCCACGGCTAAGCAGTAAAGCATTTGCTGTAAACGCAGTACTCAATAATAATACGCTAGCAATTACCAACGTTATACTCGTAAAAATAACACTGGTTTTAACAATTCTATGAATTCGACGATGGCGTCGACTTTTCATAATATCTCTAGGTGATTTAAAGATAACTTCGCGAAGTAATTTATTAATAAAATAACTTTTGGGTGCTGTTTCTTCGGGTTTTTCAGTTTGTTCTACATAACCAAAAGCTTCTCTAAGATTTCCCACAATCCGCTGTAATGGAACACCCTCTTGCGCACCACTAGTAAAATAAACACCCTTAAAGTCAGGCATTTCTTGGTATGGATTATCTTTAAATAATAAATTGATAAACTCAATCAGACGATTTGATGCTGCTTGAAATTGAGATGGAAAATCAAAAATTTCTGCTTTAATTTCATGCTTACGCTGTACAGATAATTTATGAATTCGTAAATCACACAAACGAACATACAACTGGTCTAGTTTTGCTGCAATTAAATCACTTGGGTCTTCGCCTTTTTTAAGGTCAACTAAAACAGAACCCCAAACTTGATTACGATCTTCTTCATTTAAATCATTGAAGTAAGATTGAAAACCACTCAATAAATCACATTTAGTAAAGGTGATATAAAATGGAAATAAATAACCCAGTTCTGATATCAGTTCCTCAATTCGATCTCGAATAACTTTTACATGCCAGTTTAATACTTCTTCGTCTGCTGTTAACAAATCAGAAATACTTAACGCAATAATCACACCATTGATAGGCATACGTTTGCGATATTTTGTTAAAAGTGATAAAAATTCTTTCCACTCATCATTATCGTCCACTTCGGTTGTATAACGACCAGCAGTATCAAGAATAATTGCCTCATCGGAGAACCACCAATCACAGTTTCGTGTTCCACCAAAACCACGAACATCAATATCATCGGATTGGCTATGAGGAAAATTTAGTCCTGAGTTTCTTAATAAAGTACTTTTACCTGCCGCTGATGGCCCAATAATCATATACCAAGGTAATGCGTATAAAGCACTACTACCTTGATACTTCACACCAAGTTCAGTCGTTTTTAACGAAGCAATTGCTTCATTCATTTTTTCTTTTAATGCATCAATTTCAACAGAATGATCATTTAAATCTTGTTCTTGCAAATCATCTTGTAGTTTGGAGCCTCTACTTTTGGTAATTAACCACGACACCAACAAATATAGTAGAGCAATACTAATAATTACTCCGATAATAATAAAACGAATGCCGCGATCAGTTAAGCCAACCGATGGGCCAGCCATCCAAACCAACGTAACCAACAATACAATCGCTAATAAAGTAGTACCAGCTTTACTCAAAAACACCTTTTTTAATAAACCAATTAACATACTCATTTGCTGGCAGTTCCTAAACGATGTGATTTAGTTGGATCCATTTTATCATGCAAGGCTAAAATTTCTTTTACGCCGTTTTCGGATTGGTTTTCAATAATCATTGAATAACCCATATAGGTAAAAAATATTATCGCTACGGTAAATACCGAAATTGCCCAATTAGGCACTTCACGCCGCATATGTGAAATGAAACCAGACTCAGGTAACCCAGTTGGTGATAACTTTCTATTTTTAATTTTTTTATAATCTTCTAATTGACTACGTAAATCCACTTGCAAAGCCATTAATTGTTCCATACCTTGTAGGCGATAAACACCCTCAAAACCAAGCTGCATACAAACATAGTACAGTTCAATTATATCTGTATTGCTAGTACCGGCTTGGCGTAATTTAGCCAAGTGCTTAAAAAAACCTTCGCCAGCTAAATGTTCACCAAAAAACTGCAGTTGCAATGGATTCGACATCCAAGTCATACGTTCTGACCAGTCTGAACATAAAATTGTTTCATCAACAAAAGCGGCCATGGCATATTTAGTTTCTTTTATTGTCGGTGAACTAACTTTAAGTTCATATGCAGTTCGTTCGAACGCATCAAAGCCTGACATAATTGTATCTTTATAATCTGTAGAGACACTTGCACCTCGATCTTGAGACTTAAATGGCTTCATAATTGCAAATAACAATGAGCAACTCTCAAGTATATTATTAACTTGATTAACGTGATTAACTTGTTTTTTCTTCGCCATTAGGATTCTTTAACAGTTACAATTTCAATTTTTGCTTTAATAAAATCTCTAGGAATAAACAATCCTAAAGTACGTTCATTTACAATACGCTCCCAGAAAGTACCATTAGGATCTAAGCGATAGTATTCAAAACCACTTTTAATTGGTAAATTACTAGGTGGACGTTGCATGTGTCTAATGTTGACACCCGGCAATGCCGAAGCAACGATCATTTCAATATCTATTCGTGCACCGACTTTAGCCATGCGTTCAAACTGGCCAACCCAGTTGGAATTATCAGATTCTAATAACACCGCCAAAAATAACGTTGAACTAGATAAAACCGCACTTTCAATATTATCCACGGAATACAGTGCATCAGATTCTTTAATTAATTTAATTTGAGCCACTTTTGTTGGCATTGCGACATCAACCAACTCACGTAACAAGCGTTCAAGCGTCGTGAAAACTTTCGTTAAATTATTATGCTGATAAATAGGAATACTATGAACATCCATTTCCAAACTGAACGGACATAATCCACCAATAACATTACTCAGTAATTGATAAATTTGTTCAGGGTGTAAATCTACATTTTTTCTAAAATGTTGCAATATCGGAATTGCACCACTCAATGCTTGTAACACTAAAAAGTTTGAAACATCATTATGCCCAAATTCAGCTATTCCAGAACTGTATTGTTTTCTACGTTCATTTAAAACTCGAATTTTAGCACTAAATAATTCTATTACTCGAACTAGCATTGCTGATAAATAATCAGATGCCTGAATATTAACTATCGGTGGAATGTAGTTTTCAACAAACGTATATTCACCATCACCATCATTGACAATTTCAGCTATTTTTATTGAGGTGAAATTTTCTCTCGATTCTTCGCCAGTAACAAGCATCAGATTTGGATGACCCAACATCACTTCACGTTCACGCGAGGGATCATTTTCATCCGCAACTTGACGATAATCAGCATACCAGGCGCTAAGTTGTCCGGTATTGTGGTAACCATTAATTCCTTTTGTAGTTCTGTTTGCGGGTAAACATAAATACAATTCTATTTTTTCACTGTATCCACCCGATAATTCTTTTGCTAAAGGTTCACCTTCACTCGCATCATAGCTAACCAAGCGGCCATCAGGAAAAATCGCCTGACAAAATGAAATACGAAACTGATGATTTTCTAATGCTTCTTGATCAATTTCAAGCTGCAGTAATCCCCAAGCCATTGGTGAAATACTACGAATTTGCAACCGCTGATATGATTCAAGATAATTATCCCACATTTGAAAATGTTGCTGACCCAAAAACATCCCTTCAGCCCAAACAACTTTCCTTAAGCCCTTCATTGATCTCTCCTAATCATATCCATTCACTAACTTTAATTATTAAAATTTCTCTAATCGGCTATATTGATAGAGTTACCAACCAAACTGACTGAAAAGCTACTTGAAAATCGACTACCAACCAAACTCGATGATAATTCATGAATATCACGCCATTTTCTATCACGTGGATTTCTAAAAATAGCAGCAACACCAATGTATTTTGCTTTTTCATGGCGATCAAAAATAATTTCTTTATTCACTCCAGGGTGAATAACAACTTCTCTTCTCGTTAGTACAGTACCGGACAAGGCATTTAAATCATTTTTCCAAATTTCATTAAATGTGGTACTTTCAAATGAACTAATATCACGTAATTGATATATTCGAACAACAACAGATAATGGTGCTTGTTTTCTATTTGGATTTAAATCAGGGGATGATGAAATTCCCATTCGGATAGTCGGTCCACCACAGGCTGATAATAAACCGGTAATAATAATCAATGTTAATATTTGACGTAATTTAAAATACATTTTGTTCCCTCATTACTTTAGTGATTTTTGATGTTCACGTGTTTTTGAATACTTTTTAACAAATCCAGGAGCTACAATCATATTAAATCTAAAGGTATCATTTAACTGAAACTCCTTATGATAACGCAGATAAAAACTCCATTTACCGCCTTTTGTGGCGAATCGGCCAGGATATTCTTTACTTAGAATTTTTGGACTTAAGGAAATTAATGTTTCCTCAGCAACAGCATCAATAGCACTAAATAAAGCTAACTGATGTTCAACCATGTCTTTAAATAATGCGTCTAACTGCAATAAACCTAGCTCCCCCGAACGAAAAATTTGTTTTAAACATTTCTCCGGACTTCTACCATCAAGTAGATGGTATGTCGTAGGGAAAACTCGAGCATTACTCAAACCAAACTCTTCAGCAAATTGTCTCTGACCCTGAATCAGCTTCGCAATGCCTTTAACAACAGTATTACCTAATCTATATTTTTTAGGCGATGTTACTTCTGTATCTTTTTTTGGTTTAATCAATGTCGATTCAGTTTGATTCGCCAGGATCACCCGCTGGTTGCGAGTAGGCAATGGTGTTACTTTGCTGGGCTTGCTCTCCATCTTACATCCATATTATTCCCGACTACCAAAACACAGCCAGCTATGCTGATCCATTGTATTTTTTTATTACTCTTAATTCTTTACACATTTTAATGTGATTGTACTTTTTATGTACTATCGCAACATCTTGATGACAAGTCTAGTTAATTTTAACAATATGCCGTTACAATTATTGTTTAATTTATTCTGATTGTTTTTTGTACAATTAAACACCGTAAAACTAAATATACAGTTTAGGGTAAACCCTAGCGTTACAAGTAACAGCCTGTCTTATTGGTTAATATTCAACCAATAACTAAACATTTATTAATCGTACATAAAGCCGAATAAAATTGAATATTCGAATTCAGTCATTTACTTTAAATGAGAATAACATAGTCGTAGAATGCTATGTATATACAAGGAAGGGAAAAGCTAATTTATTTAATCCAATTTAAAATTTTTGAACAAACTTTAAACATCCCTGTTTAATACAGCTTAACTATTAAAAATGAACATACGCACCAACAAATGGGCCGCTAAAACTAATATCGGCAGTCAGGTTATCGATATTCTTTAACGTTAATTTTTGAGTTCGTATACCGCCTTCAACACCAAACATATCAACAAATCCATAACGTAATTTTATCAGGAAATCACTGTAAGTCACGCCACCGGCACTCACTGCATTGACTTCACCATTTAATGTTAAGCCGGCAGGCAAATGTACACCAACAGCGAGATAAACCAGAGGAACAGTTTCATTTATTATTTGTTCACCCGTTCCTGTGGTCGCACCCACAATTCGAATTTTACCATCTAATTTTCGAGCAGTTAAACCAAAATCCAGTTCAACGACATTATCAAGAATTTCATAATAAATTGTAATATCAGTCGAATCCAAAATGACTGTACTACTAACGGCTTCATTTAAATTATAGGTTATTCCACCGAATGTTTGCGATGCGGTAATTATGCCATTACCTACATGCGACAACTTTGTTGAAGAAAATTTTATATTCGGAATGATAGGAAGAGGATGTTCTATCGCAATATAAAAATAGCCTTCTTGCTTGTCTTTTAAATTTAAATCCGTTTTTAAATCGATAGTATCACCAGAATCACTAACATAACCAGATGCGCTATGACTCCAAACGCCAGCACCTAACTGCACCCCAATTGTATCGGCAAAAACTTGCAAAGGAAAAATGAACAATAGTGTCGTTATTAATAAGTGTTTTAATTTCATGACATGCCCCATTAAAGATTTGTGTAATAAGAATGATTACTCCTTGTATAACGGTACTTTTAGCTTATTCTTTAAAAAAATAAACACCAAATACTAATTTAGCTATTTTCGAGCTCTTCCCAACGATTAAAGCTATCATCCAATTCTTGAGTAATATTCTTCATATTCAGTTGAATTTCTGCAATTTCTGTACCGTTTTGCTTGTAAAACTCAGGAGCATTCATTTGTTTTGTCAAGTTTTGCTGCTGCTGTTCCAGTTTTTCAATTTTAGATGTTATCTCTTTCAGTTCATGTTGTTCTTTATAGGATAATTTGTTATTACCCTTACTTTTAGCGCTATTATTTTTAAAATTACTGTCGCCAGAGTTGACTGTTTTTTGACTCTTTTGCACATTAGTGTCACTTTTTGGGGCCGTTTTGCTCCCTAATTGGCGGATATAATCGCCATAACCGCCCACATATTCATTTATAACGCCATTACCTGATAACACCAATGTGCTGGTTACAATATTATCCAAAAATTGACGATCGTGACTAACCACAAGAATTGTACCCTGATAGTTTAATAACAAGCTTTCAAGTAATTCCAGTGTTTCAATATCCAAATCATTAGTTGGCTCATCAAGAATTAAGAAGTTTGCAGGTTGAGTAAATAATCTCGCAATCAAAAGCCGGTTTCGTTCACCTCCGGACAAGGTTTTAACCGGTGAGCGAACTCTTTCAGGTGAAAATAAAAAATCTTGTAAGTAACCGATAACATGCCGGCTTTGCCCCTGTATTTCAACGTATTCTTGACCATTATTGACGTTATCAAAAACCGAACTTTCTAAATTAAGTTGTTCACGATGTTGATCAAAGTACGCTATTTCCAGTTTTGTTCCAAGACTAATAGTTCCTTGATCTGGTTTAATTTCATCGAGTAACAACTTTAATAATGTTGATTTACCGACACCGTTTGGACCAATAATACCGATTCTATCACCACGCATAATTCGCAATGACAAATTTTTGACCATGCAAGCGTCGTCATAATTAAAATCTACTTTATCGAGTTCTACAACCAACTTTCCAGAACGATCAGCAGTATCCAATGAAAACTTAACATTACCTTGTTTATCACGGCGTTTGGAGCGTTCAGACCGAAGCGCTTCTAAGGCGCGTACACGTCCTTCATTTCGAGTACGCCGGGCCTTAATCCCTTGTCTAATCCATTTTTCTTCATCATTTAATTTTTTATCAAATAATGCATTTTGCTTTAACTGTTCTTCTAACTGTTTTTCTTTTAATGTTAAATATGCAGTGTAATTACCCGGATATGAAATTAACTCACCACGATCCAAGTCGATTATCCGAGTTGCCAGATTCGATAAAAAAGAACGATCATGAGTAATAAACAATAGTGAGCTATTTAAGTTTAATAAAAAATTTTCTAACCAAAGAATAGATGGAATATCTAAATGATTTGTTGGTTCATCCAACAATAAAACATCTGGCTCGCCAACCAGCGCTTTAGCCAAAAACACACGCCGCTTCTGCCCTCCCGACATATCAGCCACTCTGTCATCCGCTGACAACTCTAATTTAGATATTATAGACTCTATTTGCTGCTCAAAGTGCCAACCGTTCACAGCCTCTAATTTTGCTTGAAATCTGGCTAACCGGTCTAAATCTGATTGACTGTTTGAACTAGAAACAGCCACTACTGCTTGGTGGTATTGAGTAAGGATTTTACCAACTTCCGGTAAACCATCTGAAACAACCTCAAATACGGTTTTTTCTTTATCTTTGATCAAGTCTTGTTCTAAATAAGAAATTCGTAAATTATCGGTTTTCCAGTAACGACCATCATCAAGTTCATACTCTCCGGTTAATACCTTAAGAACGGATGATTTCCCTGCGCCATTTCGACCAACTAGGGCAACACGTTCATTATTATTCAAAATTAATTTTGTGGAATCAAGTAAAGCAACATGGCCAAAAGACAAAGATGCGTTTTCTAACTGTAATAAGGCCATTGTTGTTATATCTCAAATTAATTGTGGTTGTATTTGGCGGAGAGGGAGGGATTCGAACCCTCGGAACTCGCGAGAGTTCACTTGATTTCGAATCAAGCACATTCGGCCTCTCTGTCACCTCTCCATAACTTATTTCCAAGTATATAGTAAACCTTAGAAAAAAGACTTTAAAACGATTAAATCGACTATAATCAATGATCAGTTTAATTTAAGCAAATCTGATTTTTTAAACGTCATTGATATATAAGAACTTTTCATTTTATATTAGTTAGTTCTTAAATGTAATGGTATAATTAAGTAAATGTTAATAAACTAATCTTTTGATTTTTTTAAAATTAGTTTCAAATGTGATGCACATCACACTTCAGGACGCGAATTCCCGTCCGATAGTTGGATATCAATCACAGGTTAAGTCTCATTATGAAGTTACGGTTCATCATTAGTATATTTGTTGTAATTAGCATCCTAGCGGGTGTAAATGCTTGCACATCCAACAAAACGGTACTTGAACAAGTAAAAAAGAGTGGTGAACTACGCGTACTAACTCGTAATGCCGCTACTAGTTACTATGATGCCCCCAATGGACCAACCGGTTTGGAGTATGACCTAACCAAAAAATTTGCCCAGTATTTAGGTGTTAAATTAAAGCTCCACACTCCTGACAGTTTAAATGACATATTAGATGATATCTCAAATGGCAGTGCTCATATAGCCGCAGCCGGACTGACCATTACTAAGGAACGTGAAAAACGAGTTAAATTTTCTGTTCCATATCAATATATAACACAACAACTCATCTATAAATCAGGTCATACCAGACCCAAAAATATCTTTGATACTAATAAGGGGCATCTTGAAGTTACCGCCAATAGTAGTCATGCCGAACGCTTAATTAAATTAAAAGGTAAAAATGCTAACCTCCACTGGTACGAAAGTAGCAATCAAGACAATCTAGAGTTGATGCATTTAGTTTCAGAAGAATTAATCGATTACACCATTGGGGATTCAAATGAAATTGCAATGAATATGCGGTTTTATCCCAAAATTCGAATTGCCTTCAATATCTCAAAACCTCAACCATTAGCGTGGGCATTTCCAAATTCCCCGGATAACTCACTGTTTGATGAAGCGAACAAGTTTATTTTGTCGCTGCAAAAATCCGGCGAGCTTAACAGCATTATTAGACGGCATTATGGTCATGTCGATAATTACGACTATACTGGGACCAAAACCTTTCTAAGACATGTTTCAAAAAGATTACCCCGATATCAAAATACATTTGAAGCTGCAGCACGAAGCAATAATTTAGATTGGCGCTTACTCGCTGCAGTTGCCTATCAAGAATCGCATTGGAATCAACATGCAGTTTCACCAACCGGTGTCCGCGGATTAATGATGCTAACTCGAGCAACGGCAAAGCATTTAGGGGTTAAAAAGCGAACAGATCCCAATCAGTCTATTGACGGTGGCGCACGCTATATACGTAAACTTCTGAACAGAATTCCAAGTGAAATAACTGAACCAGACCGAACCTGGATGGCACTAGCCTCTTATAATGTTGGTTATGGTCATTTACGTGACGCACAAATAATTACAAAAAAACGTGGCGGTAACCCAAATAAATGGATAGATGTAAAACAAAGTCTGCCGTTACTGCGTAAACGCCGCTGGTACAAAAAAACACGATATGGCTATGCACGAGGCACTGAACCTGTGCACTATGTAGAAAATATCCGAAGTTATTATGATATTCTAGCATGGCATGAAGAAACTCAAATTAAACAAAAAGTAGATCCTACAAAACTGGCGATAGTCTCTCCTGTGTTATAAGATTATTAGAATTATACTATTACTGCTTTTTGCATAATTTATTTGTGCTTTATAGTATTTATTCTTTTTTAATTATTATGAGTATCACATTGCTAAATGAATATACTACTTCCTTGGTTTAAATCATTTCAAACTCGATTTATGTTCGGTATTATTGCAATAATACTTCCTATTTTTACAGTATCGGTACTGGGTTTATTGTTTTTTCTAGGTACATTAAACTCAACTAAAACAACCGTAGATGAAATCATTGCAGGCAGTGTTCCAATTACTGAGTTATCAACCAGTTTACAAACATTACCACTACACCTTTCCGTACTGCATCAAGACCCAAATAAATTAACAATTCACCGAAAAGATAATTTAATTAATAACATTGATTCTATGTTCAATGACATATTATCATCAGCACCTCATTCTGAAGTTTCGCTTCATATTTTATTAGGGATACAAAAAGAATGGATCATTATTAAAAACAATTTAAACCAAAGTAATATAACTCAATTAAAAGAATTAAATAAAATATCACTGCAAGTGATCGATTTAACTGAAAAACTAGGTCTATATCAATACCGTCTTCAAACTGAATTACGCACGGATATTTTTAGAGGCTTCAAATCCAAAAATGAAATTCTCTTTTTAATTACAATGATTTCAATTTTTGGTGTGCTATTAGCCGTGACTGTCTCAATAGGGCTTAACCGAAGCGTATTGATGCCAATACGAAGTATATTAAACGTCGTAAATCAACTCGGACAAGGAGAAACTTCAACTAGATTAGAAACCACATCGAATAACGATCTTGGTGACATAAACAAAACACTAAACCAACTTGCAGAAAAACTAGAAAATACTGATATCTATATTAAAAATCAAACAGCATATGATAATTTAACAGGCTTAATCAATCTCCGAGAATTTAACTTTCGTTTAACCAGCGAAATTGAAAGAGCACGACGTTATTCACAAACATTTGCATTGTTATTACTAGACCTAAACAACTTTGATTCAGTTAATACTAGTTATGGCAATTTAGCCGGTGATGAAACAGTTCGTGTTACTGGATTAACATTATCGAAAGAAATCCGGCCAATGGACACAATTGCAAGGTACAGTGATGACAAGTTTATTATTATAATGCCGGATATAAGTATTGATCATGCACTCGCATCATCTGCTCGTATAAAATCAATTATCGCCAATCAAACGATATTTATTCGTGAAACTGAAAAAATTAGAGTCACTATGAATGTTGGTGTAGCAATATACCCTGATGACAGTGATAACGCCGCGGCATTATTAGAAATAGTTGAGCATGACTTAGATAAAGAAATAGAAAGACAGTCTAAAATCACATTAGAAATATTCAATGGTAATGACACTGATGAGTTTAACCCTGATGATACATTCGAACGTGAAATGAACAGTGACGTTTCGTAACAGCACAATCCAAACACGTCAAAACAAATATAAACGACTAAGTTATTTTCTGCGTTTTTCTTTAAAGAAATTTTTGAGCAATAATGAACATTGTTCAGCTAATATTCCATGTTTGACATCAACGCTATGATTTAATTCGGACGAATCGAATACCGAAAACGCACTACCCGCAGCACCGCTTCGCGGATCTTTAGTAGCAAATACAACTCGCTTAACTCTTGCATGAATAATTGCGCCAGCACACATAACACAGGGTTCTAACGTCACATACAGCGTTGTTTCTATCAGACGGTAATTTTGAATTTTTATTGCTGCATCGCGAATCGCCATGATTTCAGCATGAGCAGTTGGATCGTGATTTAATATAGGTTTATTCCAACCCTCTCCCATAACTTTATTATCTTTAACTAAAACAGCCCCAACAGGCACTTCACCCTCTTGTTGTGCCTGTAGTGCTAGGTCATAAGCATATTGCATCCAAACCAAATCGGTATCAGATGTATTACTAATGCCCTTACTTATCTCCATTTAAAATGCTGTCTTATAATATTTTAACTTGAACTGGGTTATTCCCACTCAATTGTGGCAGGAGGCTTACCCGAAATATCATAGGTTACACGTGATATGCCTTCAATTTCATTGATGATCCTATTTGAAACTAACTCTAAAAATTCATAGGGTAAATGAGCCCATCGAGCAGTCATAAAATCAATTGTTTCAACAGCACGTAACGCAATAACATAATCATAACGTCGTCCATCTCCCATAACACCAACAGACTTAATCGGTAAAAAGACCGCAAAGGCCTGACTCACTGAATCATACAAATCATGCTTACGCAATTCTGTAATAAAAATATCATCGGCTTCACGTAATAAATCAGCATATTCTTTTTTAACTTCACCTAAAATTCTAACCCCGAGACCAGGCCCAGGAAATGGATGACGATAAACCATGTCGTATGGTAAACCTAACTCCAAACCAAGTTTTCGAACTTCATCTTTAAATAATTCACGTAATGGTTCTACTAACTTAAGCTTCATGTGTTCCGGTAAGCCACCAACATTGTGATGTGATTTTATCACGTGAGCCTTACCTGATTTAGTACCCGCTGACTCTATAACATCGGGATAAATTGTTCCCTGCGCTAACCAATTAACATTTGTTAGTTTTTCTGATTCTTCTTCAAATATTTCTATGAACAAGTTACCAATTATTTTTCGTTTTTTCTCAGGGTCTGTAACACCTTTAAGTTTTCCTAGAAAACGCTCTTCAGCATTGACACGAATAACTCGTATCCCCATATGCTGGGCAAACATCGACATCACTTGATCTCCTTCGTTTAAACGAAGTAAACCATTATCAACAAAAACACAGGTGAGTTTTTTTGATATTGCTTTATTTAAAATTGCAGCAACAACTGATGAATCAACACCGCCGGATAAACCTAATAATACTTCATCCTCAGCTACAGTCTCACGGATATTAATAATACTATCGCCAATAATATTTTTGGGTGTCCAAAGATCTTTACACGCACAAATATCATTTACAAAACGTTGTAAAATCCGATCTCCCTGCTTGGTGTGGGTCACTTCTGGATGAAACTGAAGCCCATAAAACTTTTTAGACTCATCGGCCATACCCGCCATCGGTGCATTATCCGTACTCGCAACAACTTTAAACCCTTCGGGTAAACTTTCAACACGATCACCATGACTCATCCACACATCAAGTAAACCATAACCTTCTTTACTGGTGTGATCTTCAATGTCGCGTAATAGATCAGAATGTCCACGAGCACGAACCTGAGCATAACCAAATTCACGAGCAGTTGATGATGCTACCTTGCCACCAAGTTGTGCCGCCATCGTTTGCATACCATAACATATTCCAAAAACGGGAATACCCAATTCAAATACCTTGTTTGACGCACGTCGTGGTTTATCAACCGTAACAGAGTCCGGCCCACCCGATAAAATAATACCTTTTGGTGCGAGCTTGATTAAATCGTCATCCGTCATTTCATACGAATGAATTTCACAATACACGCCACATTCACGAACACGCCGTGCAATTAATTGTGTGTATTGTGAACCGAAATCCAATATTAAAATTTTATCGCCGTGAATATTTTGAGAGCTTGTGGTTTTAGTGGTCAATTGCAAAGTTCCAGTATTTATATTGAGTATCGTAAAAAATTAAAGTAAAAAGTTAGCGAAAAGCAACTCTCAATGTTAAACCCGATAATTCGGTGCTTCTTTAGTAATAGAAACATCATGAACATGACTTTCACGTATGCCCGCACTTGTAATTCGTACAAACTCGGGTTTGGTTCGCATATCTTCCATGGTGGCACAACCAGTGTACC
>CAYQUC010000033.1:0-35601 GCA_964420605.1 uncultured Thioalkalispiraceae bacterium
AAGTTTATTGTAAGCTGTCACACCGGTAGTCTTTTGAGCCGGTGTCCAGATCGCTCGGTGGTATGGTATGCGAGTCCATTAGTTTAAAACCTCTGGATAGCGGTTAAAAAGACTACCGGGGTGACGGTTTTTTTTAGGTTACCGATTAACCTGTTCAGTTTATTTTTTTAAAGGATAATTTTAAATTGCATTGCCCATTTTGCGGACATGGTGATACTAAAGTGAATGACTCGCGTTTAACCAATGAGGGTACAGCGGTACGTCGTCGTCGGGAATGTTTGTCTTGTTATGAGCGGTTTACGACATTTGAAATGGCGCAATTAGTTCTACCGCGAGTGATTAAACAAGATGGTAATCGGGTGCCGTTTAGTGAAGAAAAATTACGTTCTGGTATTTTACGCGCACTTGAAAAGCGGCCAGTTGAAACCGATGATATTGATATTGCAATTAGCAAAATTATGAAACGTGCTCGAAACCACGGTGAACGTGAAATTGCGACTAATAGAATTGGTGAATGGGTGATGAACGAGCTTCGTGATTTGGATCAAGTTGCTTATGTTCGATTTGCATCGGTTTATCGAAGTTTTCAAGATGTTAGTGCGTTTGAAGATGAAATTGAAAAACTAAAACAGGTTCCTTTCGGGGATACAAAAGAGCGTCAAATTTCTTTGTTACCATCTGAGGATGATGATAATGCGAAATAGAGTAAGTATTTTAACGGCACAAAATCAGTACGCGAATGATCGTGAGTTTATGGCACGCGCTATTTTATTGGCTGAGCGCGGGGCTTATACAACCCATCCAAACCCGAAGGTTGGTTGTGTTATTGTAAAAGAAAATGAAATTATCGGTGAAGGCTGGCATATTGAGGCAGGTAAAGAACATGCTGAAATAAATGCGATGAATGATGTTCTCAATAAGAATGCGGCTGCAAGTTTAAAAGATGCAACGGTGTATGTGTCGTTAGAGCCGTGCAGTCATCAAGGTCGAACCGGTGCTTGCAGCACGGCATTAGTTAAAGCCGGTGTTGCAAAAGTAGTTATCGCAATGTTGGATCCAAATCCTTTGGTGTCTGGGCAAGGCGTACAAGAATTAAAAGATAATAACATCGACGTTGAGGTTGGTGTCTTAGAAGCACAGGCAGTGAAATTAAATTCGGGTTTTATTAAACGAATGACGACCGGTCGGCCTTTTGTGCGAAATAAACTGGCTATGAGCTTGGATGGACGAACCGCGTTGGCATCGGGTGAAAGTAAATGGATAACTTCCGAAAATGCGCGAGACGATGTGCAAAAGTTACGGGCACGTAGTTCGTGTATTGTTACTGGCGTTGGAACAGTTCTAGCGGATGATCCTGCAATGACTGTACGACTTGATGGTATTATTAAACAACCATTACGGATTATTGTGGATACCCATTTAAGTACACCACTGGATGCAAAAATACTGACACAAGAGGGCAAAACAATTATTCTTACCTGCCGTAATGACGAAGGTGATGTTAAGCGTTTTGCAAAACACGGTATTGAGGTTATTAATATTCCGCGAAAGGGCAGTTATCTAGATCTAGAAGCGGTATTAGATTACCTCGGTAGCCTAGAAATTAATGATGTCTTGCTAGAAGCAGGGGCAACATTGTCTGGTGCTATGCTCACAGCAGGGTTAATTGATGAACTCATCATTTATATGGCTCCGGT
The DNA here is from genome assembly GCA_964420605.1 of uncultured Thioalkalispiraceae bacterium. Lineage (GTDB taxonomy): Bacteria > Pseudomonadota > Gammaproteobacteria > UBA6429 > Thiohalophilaceae > CAYQUC01. The sequence goes on from CAYQUC010000033.1 coordinate 1,698, forward strand.
ATTATTAGGTAATAATGCCAAAGGTTTGTTTGGTTTACCCGATTTGGATACCATGGATAAAAAAATAACGCTTAATATAATTGAGCAGCGCGCAATCGGAGTTGATTTTAGAATTACAGCGACCGTATTAAATCAAGAGCGAGATTAAACACATGTTTACAGGAATCATACAAGCACTCGGGCAAGTTCGTGCTATTGACAAGCAAGGAAATGATTTTCGTTTGCAAATAGCGACTAATAATCTTGACTTAGCCGATGTCCAGCTAGGAGACAGTATTGCGGTTAACGGTGTGTGTTTAACCGCCGTGGTATTATCAAATGATTCTTTTATTGCTGATGTCTCAAATGAAACTATTACCTGCACTACCTTTGCGAAATTAGAAATTGGTATGGCTGTTAATTTAGAAAAAGCCTTAACACCAATGACACGCTTAGGTGGACATCTTGTGAGTGGTCATGTTGATGGCATTGGAAAAGTGCTTGAACGTTTTGGTGACGGGCGTTCGGAACGTTTTGTTATTGAAGCGCCTGCAGAACTTGCAAAGTACATTGCAACGAAAGGCTCGATTTGCGTCAATGGCATTAGCTTAACGGTTAACAGTGTTGATGGTGCTAACTTTAGTTTGAATATTGTACCGCACACATTACAAGAAACAAACATGGGAACCTATAAAAAAGGCACCTTGGTTAATTTAGAAGTTGATGTGATTGCGCGTTACCTTGAGCGATTAATGTTAGGTGATGATGCTGCGATTAAGGGTAAGTTGGGCGAGTCACAAATTGATGAAGCATTTTTAGCGGCTTCAGGTTTTATTAAATAAGTTATAAGAACTAAGTAGGACAAACAACATGCAGTTAAATTCTATTGAAGATATTATAGACGATTTTAAACAAGGTAAGATGGTTATCTTGATGGACGATGAAGATCGCGAAAATGAAGGTGATCTTATTATTTCTGCGAGTGTTGTTAAAGCTGAAGACATTAATTTTATGGCAACTAATGGCCGAGGTCTAATTTGTTTAACGTTAACACAACAACGTTGTGAGCAATTAAATCTACCGTTAATGGTGTCGCAAAATAATGATCAACACGGTACAAACTTTACCATGTCGATAGAAGCATCACGTGGTGTGACAACGGGAATCTCGGCAGGCGACCGTGCCGTGACGGTACAAATGGCGGTTGCAGCAGATGCTAAACCAAGTGATATTGTGCAACCCGGGCACATTTTTCCATTAATGGCAAAACCAGGTGGCGTGTTAACACGGGCCGGACATACTGAAGCTGGTTGCGATTTGGCAAAATTAGCCGGACATGAGCCTGCTGCCGTTATTGTAGAAATATTAAATGAAGACGGCTCGATGGCAAGACGACCAGATCTTGAAAAATTTGCCAAGCAACATAATTTAAAAATTGGTACGGTTGCAGACTTAATTCATTATCGAATGCAGCATGAGAAAACCATTGAGTGTGTGGCTACTTCAATGTTAGAAACAAAACACGGTGAGTTTACATTACATGCGTACAAAAATTTAATTGATAATAGTCTGCATTTTGCGATTGTTTTTGGTGATATAACGGTACAATCACCATTAGTTAGAGTTCACATTCAAAATAGTCTGTGTGATTTATTTAGTAATATTCGAGACGATTGTGGCTGGCCATTGAATGATGCTTTAAAAAGAATTGCGGATGAAGGTCATGGTGTTTTGGTTATGTTAAGGTTACCGGAGTCTACCGATGAGCTGGTTCAAAGAATTAAAAATTACTCTGTTCAAGATGAAACCGATGAAGAGTTACCGCCATCGTCAGGCGATGATTTAAGAACATTTGGTATTGGCGCGCAAATATTACGTGATCTTGGAATTCGCCACATGCGAGTATTAAGTGCGCCGAAAAAATTACACGGTTTGTCAGGTTTCGATTTAGAAATTGACGAATACATACAAAGTTAAATTAATTGATTTTAAAGAAATAGATTAGAGGTAATTAAAATGTCTAAGATAAAGACAATAGAAGGTGAGCTTACGATTCGCGGTATTCGTTTTGGATTAGCCGTTGCACGATTTAATAGCTTTGTAGTAGAGAGCTTGCTTGATGGTGCTACTGATACTTTGTTACGCCACGGTGCAGCAGAAGGTGACTTAGAAATTGTTCGTGTTCCTGGCGCATATGAATTGCCGTTGGTTGTTCAGAAGATGGCTAATTCAAAAAAATATGATGCAATTATTGCGTTAGGTGCTGTTATCCGTGGTGGTACACCACATTTTGAATATGTTGCCGGTGAGTGTACCAAAGGTCTTAGTCAAGTGATGATGCAATCTGGCTTACCGATTTCATTCGGGGTATTAACTGTAGACTCAATCGAACAAGCAATTGAACGTGCCGGTACTAAAGCGGGTAATAAAGGTGCAGAAGCTGCAATGTCTGCTGTTGAGATGGTAAATGTACTACGGAAGATTGATTAGCAAATTATGAGTAATAAACGATCACGCGCACGACGATTCGCCATTCAGGCTTTATACCAATGGCAATTAAGCGGTTTGGATATTGGGGATATTAAAAAACAATTTTATGAAGAGCATAATTTTAAAAAAATTGATGCTAAATTTTTTGATGAAGTTATATATAAAATACCTTCATCAATAGATGAACTTGAAGAGATGATAAAACCTCATTTATCACGCTCTTATAGTGATATCGATCCAATTGAAAAGGGTATATTGTTATTAGGTTGTTATGAATTAGCATATCGACCAGATGTGCCGTATCGTGCTGTAATTAATGAAGCTATCGAACTGGCTAAAACCTACGGCGCAGAAGATGCGCATAAGTTTATTAATGGTGTGTTAGATAAAGTTGCGCAACAAATTCGCGAAGTTGAAGTTAAAGCGAGATCTAAAAAGTCATCATAACATTGTAGCTACGATGCCAAACTTAAAGCCAGAATCTGAATTTCAAATAATCCAACGTTATTTCAATCGCAATAAACACTGTTCAGTCAGCATAAATCAGGGCATCATCCAAGGTATCGGCGATGATGCTGCTGTTTTAGATGTTAGTCAACAATCGAAGCTTGTGGTTTCAATGGACACTTTAATTTCAGGTGTCCATTTTCCGGTTGAAACAGCACCATTTGATATCGGCTATAAAGCCTTAGCGGTAAACTTAAGTGATCTGGCAGCAATGGGCGCAAGCCCATCCTGGTTTACATTGGCTGTAACGTTACCGGATACAAATTCTAGTTGGTTAAAAGAATTTAGTCGTGGTTTGTTTGAACTTGCCGATGCTTATAAGCTTGCTCTCGTTGGTGGCGACACCACTAAAGGGCCGTTGAGTATTACCATTCAAATTGCGGGTTACGTTAGCGACGATACTATTATGTATCGTAGTGGTGCTCAAGTTGATGATGATATTTATGTCACTGGCTATCTTGGTGATGCCGGTGCAGGCTTGAGCTTAATAAATGATAGTTTAATTAATAATAATGTCATTCGCGATACGGTTAAATTAAGTGATGCACACAGTCACTACTTAGTATCGCGCTTAAATCGACCAAGTCCACGAGTGTCAGTTGGTGAACAGATTCGACAGTTTTCAACTGCGTGTATTGATATTTCGGATGGATTACTGGCAGATTTAAATCATATAATGGGTTTAAGTCACTGTGGCGCAATTATCAATGTTGATAAGCTACCAATATCAAATGAATTGAATAGTGTTAAAATTGACAACAGTGATATCGAATTTGCACTTAATTCCGGAGATGATTATGAATTATGTTTTTGTGCTCCTGAAAAATTTCAAAACGACATTCAAACTATGTCCAATAAACTTAATGTTCCCATTTCTAGAATCGGTAAAATAGTAAAACAACACAGTATTGAGTGTTATTTAGATAATAAAATCTATACTCCTAACAATATGGGCTACGAACATTTTAAGCCGTAACAATACATCTATAATGAGTAATAATTATGATTAAATATTTTAGAGCACCAGTGCCACCAAAGTTATTATTAAACCCGATTCATTTGTTGAGTTTTGGGTTTGGTAGTGGTTTATCTCCTTTTGCTTCGGGTACGTTTGGAACCTTGGCAGCCATACCCTTTTATTATTTTATGCAATCAATTCCGCTTGGATATTATTTATTGCTTGTGTTAACCACTTTTGCGCTTGGTGTGTATTTTTGCGATGTGACATCTAAAGCACTCGGTGTTCATGATCACGGTGCAATAGTGTGGGATGAATTTGTTGGTTATTTTATTACGATGATAGCAGTACCAACGGGCTGGATTTACATTATTGCTGGATTTTTTCTATTTCGAGTATTTGATGTTTTTAAACCTTGGCCGATTAATATATTAGATGAAAAAGTCAGTGGTGGTTTTGGTATTATGATTGATGATGTTTTGGCCGGTGTTTATGCTTTGGTCTGTATGCATCTTCTAGTTTATTTTGGGGTATTTGATAAGATTAATGCCTTAGGATTATTCTAGTTAACCCATAAATACAATTTTGTGATGAATATTAGGATGATAAGGTCTAAACTGATAATTGTTAAACTTAAATAGTAGGTAATTTTATAACATGCTTATTTTAATCCGACAGTATTCTATTTTTCTAATTTTGGTTTTTTCTTTAGTTTGCACAAGTGTAGTGAATGCCGGAGAAGTAACTATAGTAAAAACAGTGTTTCGAGCTAGTGGTGCAAATTGGAATGTGGATGTGACCTTACAACACAAAGACATAGGATGGAAACATTATGCAGATGCTTGGCGTGTTGTTGATGTTAAGGGCAATGAGTTAGCAAAAAGAACCTTGTATCACCCTCATGTTAATGAACAACCTTTTACACGTAGTTTAACGAGAGTAACAATACCAAAAAATATTACTGTGGTTTATATTGAGGCACATGATACGGTTCATAAATGGAGTCCAACCAAACTCGAAGTTGACTTAATTAATAATAAGCTCAGTAATGTTCAAATACTCCGTTAATAAATACTAATGATATTAGAGATGCGTAAAATTAATTATATTGTTATTTTTTCACTACTCTTTCTATCTAGTAAGCTTTTTGCGGCTGATATAGTTGTTTTAGGTTTGTTTACCGGTATGGCTATATTTACTGTTGATGGTAAAAAAACTAAGTTACGTGTCGGTCAAGTTAGTCCTAGCGGCATTAAGCTCATCAGTGCCGATAGCGAACAAGCCGTATTAGAAATAAATGGCAAACGTGAAGTTCATCAACTTGGCACCCATATCAGCACCAAGTTCACACGTGACGCACAATCCCAAGCTCAAATTTGGCCAAAGAACGGCATGTATTTAACGTCGGGATCCATTAATGGTCAACCAATTAATTTTATGGTTGATACTGGAGCGAGTTATGTTGTGATGAATTCATTAACGGCTAAAAAGCTCGGAATTGATTATCGTTATATTGGTAAAAAATCATGGGCTAGTACCGCGAGTGGCACGGTGACGACGTATAATTTAAAGTTAAAAACAGTTCAGGTAGGGGATATTAAATTATTAAATATTCAGGGTGCGGTTATAGAAGGTGACTCACCTAATGTTGTTTTGTTGGGCAATTCGTTTTTAAACCGTTTGGAAATGTCCCGTAAAGGCAGCATGATGCTGCTCAAAACGAAATACTAATCTTCCAAAGGAAGATTAGAAGTCTTTGACTAGATTAGAAACTTCCTGTCATGTCGGTAGTTTTTTTAAGCCGACATTCAAATTATTTAATTTCCAAGATTTAACGGAATACTTTTATCTCGCTCAATCAGTGCATAGGCTGAGTGATTATGGATGGATTCAAAATTTTCAGATTCTACAATATAAGACAATACGCGCTTATCTTCATTTAATCTAGCAGCAACATCGCGCACCATGTCTTCCACAAATTTTGGATTGTCATAGGCACGTTCAGTAACATTTTTTTCATCTGGACGTTTTAATAAGCCATACAGCTCGCAAGAGGCTTCTTTTTCGACTAATTCAATGAGTTCTTCAATCCACATAAATTCTTCTATTTCGACTGTTACAGTAACGTGAGATCGTTGATTGTGAGCACCGTATTCTGAAATTTTCTTAGAGCAAGGGCAAAGGCTAGTGACTGGTACGATAACTTTTACTCGAATGTTAAGTTTGCCATTAACGATATTACCAATAAATTGCACGTCGTAATCCAACAGGCTTTTAACACCGGTAACGGGTGCGGCTTTGTTTATAAAATACGGAAATAACATTTCAATGTGACCGGCGTTCGCTTCGAGTCGTTCAGCCATTTCTTGTAACATGGTTTTAAAAGATTCTAATGATATTTCACGTTCATGATTATTTAATATTTCAACAAATCGAGACATGTGAGTGCCTTTAAAATTATGTGGTAGATCAACATACATATTAAAATTTGCGACAACATGTTGATCGCTGCCATTACGTTCCAAAATTCGCACTGGATGCCGAATGTCTTTTATTCCAACTTTATTAATTGGAATGCGACGTGTGTCTTCATCATTTTGGACATCGGCAATTGTTTCAGTTGTAGCAACAGTCATTTTTAATCTTCCTCGGAGTAGGTAACACAGGCTCGCTCTGTTTCCCATAGTGTAATAGCGTCAACTTTAATGTGATCGGTATTAATTGATTTTGATAATTCAGTGTATAAATAAGCTGATACATTTTCAGCCGTAGGATTTATTTCATCAAATGGGGGGATATCATTTAAATTACGATGATCTAATTTTCCTATTAACGCTTTAGTCGCTTTTTTGATATCAGAAAAATCCAAACCCATACCAATCGAGTCGAGTTTACGTGCTTTGACTTGTACTTCTACTTTCCAGTTATGGCCGTGTAAGCGACTACAGACTCCTGGATAACCTCGTAGTAAATGGGCGGCTGAAAAATCAGTAATAATTTTCATGGTGTATAAAGCAGTCATAATAGTACTTCTGAAAGTGAGTTAAGCTAGTGAGGCATGTTTAGTAAGGGTTAAATGATTTAAAAATCCTTCTACGGACTTTATTATACCATTACAATCAAGACATGCATCAACTAATAATGCTTCTCGACTAGCATGATCTTGAAAATGATCAGGTAACCCTAGGTTCTTGATGGGTATAATTAGGTCGTTGTACGCTAAACATTCATTAACGGCACTTCCAGCGCCACCTGATACAGCATTATCTTCTATTGTAATTAGTACATCATGTTGTTTTGCAAGTTTTTGAATTAATGCACTATCTAATGGTTTGACAAAACGCATGTTGACCACGGTTGCATCCAGAATTTCTCCGGCTTCAAGTGCGGAATCAAGGGTGATTCCAAATGATAAAATTGCAATTTTAGATCCTTGGCGACGCATTTCTGCAACTCCAACTTGTATTGTGCTTAATGCTGGCATGACTTTGACCCCCGGACCGGTTCCTCGCGGATAACGTACTGCACAAGGGCCTTTATGTTCAAATCCAGTCGATAACATTAATCGACATTCTTGTTCATTTGCGGGTGCCATAATTGTCATATTGGGTATGCAACGCATAAAACTTAGATCAAAACTACCGGCATGAGTGGGGCCATCCGGACCAACAACACCGGCACGATCGATTGCAAACAGAATATCTAAATTTTGAATCGCAACATCATGGATCAGTTGATCATAGGCGCGTTGCAAAAAGGTTGAATAGATTGCAACCACCGGCTTTAAACCATCACAGGCCATACCAGCAGCTAAAGTTACGGCATGTTGTTCGGCTATGCCAACATCAAAGTAGCGATCTGGATACTTATCTGAAAATTGTACCAGGCCCGAACCTTCACGCATGGCGGGCGTAATTGCGACGAGTTTGTCGTCTTTTTTGGCCATGTCACACAACCAATCTGAAAATATCTGGGTATAGCTTGGACCACTTTGTTGTTTCTTATTAATTTCACCGGTTTCTGCATTAAAAGGTCCAACACCATGATAGGTGCATGGGTTTTGTTCCGCTGGAGTGTAACCTTTGCCTTTTTTAGTGACAATATGCAGGAACTGGGGACCTTTTAGTTTGCGTAAGTTTCGCAGTGTTGTGGTTAGGGTTTTTAAGTCATGACCATCAATTGGTCCGATGTAATTAAATCCAAGTTCTTCAAATAAAGTTCCGGGAATCACCATGCCTTTCATGTGTTCTTCAGCACGACGTGCTAGTTCCCATACTGTTGGTATTGTACCTAATACTTTTTTACTGCCCTCACGCATTGATGAATAAAGGCTGCCAGACAGTACTTTTGCTAAGTAATTGGATAGACCACCAACATTGGGTGAAATGGACATTTCATTATCATTTAAAATGACGAGTAGGTTAGCATCTAACACACCGGCATGATTTAATGCTTCAAAAGCCATGCCGGCAGTCATTGCGCCATCACCAATAATAGCAACAACGCGTCGATCTATTTTTTGTTGCTGGGCTGCAATGGCCATGCCTAATGCGGCACTGATGGAAGTACTGGAATGACCAACACCAAAGGTGTCATATTCACTCTCAGTTCGTTTTGGAAATCCGGCTAATCCGTTTTCCTGGCGAATGGTGTGCATTTGTTCTCGGCGACCGGTTAATATTTTGTGCGGATAGGCTTGATGACCAACATCCCAGACTAGGCGATCATCTGGGGTATTATAAATGTGGTGTAGTGCTATTGTTAATTCGACGGTTCCAAGGCTGGACGCTAAATGTCCACCCGTTTCGCTCACGAGATCAATGGTAAAGCTTCGCAGCTCTTCTGCCAGTTGTTTCAAAGAGTCTTGAGATAACTCCTTAATTTGACTAGGGTTATTAATATTGCTTAGTAATGGATAAAGTGCGTTTGTGGTCATTGGTAAAACAGATTTGGTTATTTATATACCGTCCTAATATACCGTAGCTACGGTATTTTCTCTAATGATTTCGTTCAATGATGAAGTGAGCCAGTTCAACAAGACGGGTAGAACGTAAGTCTAGTTTGCTTAAGCTCGTTAATGACTGTTCTAACAGATTTTTTGCTAGTTTCTTAGATTCAGTCATACCGATTAAAGAAGGGTAGGTTGGCTTGTTTTTAGCTGCATCGGCACCTTGGGTCTTACCGAGTACTTCTGTGTCACTTTCAACATCGAGAATATCGTCCTTTATTTGAAAAGCGAGACCAATGCACTTGGCATAATGATCCAGAGTTTTAAGTTCGTCGTCACTTATTCCTGCAGCACACAATGCCCCCATATTGATGCTGGCACGAATCAATGCGCCAGTTTTATGGATATGCATATTTTCGAGTTCACCAATCGAGATTTGTTTGCCTACCGAATCGAGATCAATTGCTTGACCACCTGCCATGCCACGAGAGCCACTGGCAAGCGTTAATATCTTAATCATTTCAATACGTTGGTTATCGCTGAGACTGTCACCGTAATGGCTTAAAATTCGAAATGCCAGCGCTTGTAATGCATCACCCGCAAGAATGGCCATTGCCTCACCATGTGCAATATGGCAAGTAGGGCGGCCACGGCGTAAATCATCGTCGTCCATGGCGGGTAAATCGTCATGAATAAGGGAATACGCATGTATTAATTCAATTGCACTGGCTGGAATATCGACATTTTTGGCATCTGCGCCAAAGCTCTCGCCTGTGGCATAGGCTAAAATCGGACGAATACGTTTGCCGCCATTGAGTACAGAATAGCGCATGGCCTGGTGTAAGTTGACAGGGTTGGTGGTGTTTGATGGAAGCCAGTTTTCCATGGCTGTATCGACTTGTTGCCGCCATTGGCTCATTTGTTCGTTTAAATGCAAAATTAAAATACCGTTTCTTGTTATTCTTACGGGGTTATTCGTTGTCAAAGTCGTTTAGGACTTGTTGGCCATTTTGTTCCAATAATATTTGAACTTTTTGTTCGGCAGATTTTAGTGATTCTTGGCATTGACGGGTTAATATTACGCCTCGCTCAAAATCAACTAATGACTCTTCCAAACTGGACTCACCTTGCTCCATTTTTTCAACTAAAATTTCGAGTTCTTCGATAGCCGACTCAAAATTAAAGTCTGATATAGTAGCTGTTTTCTTTGATTTTTTCTTAGTTGCCATAATGTTGTTGTTATAATTTAATATTTAGGAATAGTCAATATTCTAGTGTAGTCGGGGCTTATTATACGGTATTTGAGAAACGGCGGAATAACAAATAACAGGAATTTTTAATTCTGAAAACTTAGGGTTTACGAGGATTGACAATATATAGTGAACAACGTAGTATTTTGTTCAGTAATTAGACTGAGTCTAAATTAGCTTTTGTAATAATTAGCCTAAACGCTCAGTAACTTAATATTGAAGGAGGTCATGAAAATGTCATTAAAAGGTAGCAAAACAGAACAGAATTTAAAAGACGCTTTTGCAGGTGAGTCACAAGCAAACCGTCGTTATTTATACTTCGCAGCCAAGGCTGACGTAGAAGGATATAATGATGTTGCAACTGTGTTTCGTTCAACAGCAGAAGGCGAAACAGGACATGCACATGGTCATTTAGAGTATCTTGAGGAAACGGGCGATCCTGCAACAGGTTTACCAATTGGTCCAACTGATGATAACCTCAAAGCAGCAATTGCAGGTGAAACTCACGAATATACTGATATGTATCCAGGTATGGCTAAAGCCGCTCGTGAAGAAGAATTTGATGAAATTGCAGATTGGTTTGAAACACTAGCAAAAGCTGAGCGTTCACATGCCAACCGTTTTCAAAAAGCATTAGATAGTCTTGATGACTAATTTACTGTGTAGTAATTGAAGTAAAATTAAGCCGGTATTGTTACCGGCTTAATTTTTTGTGCGGTATAACTTTATACATAAGGTCTGATAATGTCACCAACACCACCCATTCAACGTGAAGGTAGTTTAGAAGCACCAACTCGACATGCAATTGACTGGAAAAATCCAGATTTTTACGATGAAGCATTATTATTTAAAGAGTTAGAACGGGTATATGATATTTGTCATGGTTGTCGGCGTTGCGTCAGTTTATGTCATGCGTTTCCAACCTTATTTGATTTGGTTGACGAGTCTGATACTTTTGAAGTTGATGGGATTCCTAAAAAAGATTATTGGAAAGTCGTCGATCATTGTTACTTATGTGATTTGTGTTACATGACCAAATGTCCCTATGTACCACCACATGATTGGAACGTAGATTTTCCGCATCTAATGTTACGTGCAAAAGCGGTTCATTTTAAAAAGCACAATGCTAGTATTAGGAATACATTTTTATCTGCAACTGATTTTGTGGGTGCAGCTGCAAGTTACCCAATAATTAATTCGGTGGTGAATTTTGTTACTCAAAATGAAACTACTCGAAAAATTATGGAACCTGTTCTTGGAGTGCATCATCAAGCTGTAGTACCTCAATATGATAGTAATACATTACGAAATAGAATTAAAAAATCCAATATTAACTCAACAAAAAAAATTTCAATAACGCCAAACTCTACAACAACAGGTAAGGTGGTATTGTTTACCACTTGTTATGCCAATTATAATGAACCACATTTGGGTGAAGATTTAATTGCAATTTATGAACACAATGGCATAAAAGTAACCACAATAAAACAAGAAAAATGTTGCGGAATGCCAAAACTAGAGCTTGGTGATTTAGAGTCTGTAAAAAAAGCGAAAGATAATAATATTCCACAATTATTAGATCTGGTTAATCAAGGTTGGGATATTGTAGCGCCAGTTTCATCTTGTGTTTTAATGTTTAAACAAGAACTACCATTGATGTTTCCCAATGACCATGATGTACAAGCTGTTAAAAAAGCCATTTTTGATCCGTTTGAATATTTATGTTTACGCCATAAAGATGGACTTTTTAAAACCGATTTTACTATGTCACTTGGAACAATAGCCTATCAAGTTGCGTGTCATCAACGAGTCCAAAATATTGGTTTAAAAACACGCGACATATTAAACCTGGTTCCTGACACTAAAGTAACACCTATTGAACGTTGCTCAGGACATGATGGGACATATGCGGTTAAAAAAGAGTTTCATAATATATCCATGAAAATCGTTAAACCGGTGGTTAAACGCGTTAAGCAAGCTGAAGCCGATTATTATACTAGTGACTGCCCGATGGCCGGTCACCAAATAAAAAACGGTATGAATGATAAAAGCACAGCAATTCACACTTTGAGTTTATTGCGTAAGGCATACGGAATTTAATCGAGAACAACATTACACTAACTGGAAAGAACGATGACTAAATTAACACACGTAGATTTAATGACACTAGAAACTTATTCTAAAGAACGCGATTCTTTTAGAACAAAGGTTATGGAGCATAAGAAAAATCGTCGGGTTTCGCTCGGTGATAATGCCACACTGTATTTTGAAGATAAATTAACAATTCAATATCAAATTCAAGAAATGTTACGAATTGAGAAAATCTTTGAACAGGATGCAATTACTGAAGAATTGGATGCTTATAATCCGTTAATTCCAAATGGTTATAATCTAAAAGCCACATTCATGATTGAGTATTCAGATATTGCGGAACGCCGTATTGCGTTATCTAAACTCATTGGAATAGAAGATGCAATTTGGATTCAGATAGGTGCGTTTAATAAAGTATTTGCTATTGCTGATGAAGATTTGGAACGTGATAATGCTGATAAGACATCGGCTGTGCATTTTATGCGTTTTGAGTTTACAAAAGATATGGTTTCAGCCGTAAAAAAAGGTACTGAGATGACGGTAGGTTCAGAACACGAAAATTTAAATGTTACGACACTTGTTGTTAATGATATAAAACAAGCACTCGTGGCTGATTTTGCTTAGCTATATTAGGTTGAATGTGACGGTAACAAATTAAGCTGAAGAATTACTCGGATAATCTGGTTTGTCTAATGGTAAATCAAAGTAAAATGTAGCACCTTTTTTATTATTATAAAAATTTATATTACCATTATGATTTAAAATTATAGACTTGCTAATACATAAACCCAAACCTGTACCTGCGTGTAGTCGATTATCGGCGGTTTGTTCTTGAGAAAATTTGGTGAAAATTTTAGTTTTAAATTCGTCGGATATACCTGGACCATTATCAGTAACAATGGTACGGACATTCGAGTTGTTTTTTTCAATTTTTATTGTAATAGTGCTATTTTTATCAGAAAATTTTGTTGCATTGCTTAATAAGTTTAATATTACTTGGCTTATGCGTTTTTCATCTATAAATACTTTGTAGTTGTGTTTGTTTTCTATGAAATTGTATTTTATTTTAAATTTCTCTGCATAAGCGTTGTTCATTTCAATACAACTGCTTATTAATGGTTGCAGTGGTTTTTCTTCAAAATCAAAGTTAACCATACCGGATTCTATTTTTTGAATATCCAATAATTCGTTAATTAAATTCAATAGTCTATCTGAATTACGTTGAACAATTTGTAACATCTCTGTTGTTTTAGGATTAAGTTCTCCTGTCGCACCACCAAGAATCAACGAAACTGATCCGGAAATGGATGTTAACGGTGTTCTAATTTCATGACTAATGGTTGAAACAAATTCACTTTTTATTTTTGAGTAAGACTCAGCTTCTAGTCTTGCTATTTGAGCTTTGGTAGCGGTTGCTCGTAATAAATATTCTTTAGCTACAGCAGAGCTGACATCAAATATTTGAATTAAACAATATTTTTTGTTGTTTATTTTAAGCGGTTTAATTGTAATTCGCTGCTGCATTGGTAATTGTTTGCCATTTATTTTAGAGTTTTGATACAAGGGCAAAGGTGATTGGTGAATTGCTTGTGATAACAATGATGCTCGGTTTAATATTATTGCTTCGAGTATAACGGAGAAAATGCGTTGAGTTTTTATTTTAGGGAAGAGAAAATCAATATCTTGATTTAGTAGCTCTGAATGTTTAAATTTGGCATGTTTATTAACCCAGTCATTTATTAATACGGTCTTTAATTCTTCATTTAATACAATTACTCCACTGTCATGACCATTTATGATGTATGGTAATAATTGCAAATGTTCTTCGGCCATCGTGTTATGCCTGTAATAATTTGTTTATGTACGAGTCAATAGAATCGGTGAGGCTTTTTATTGAGTCAACTGTCAATACAAAAACAATATATCCATTTATATCTTTTTTCTTAATTCCAAAATCAACGTGGATAAATAATATGTTGGATAAGTCATCTTTTAGCGTTTCGGATGTCGATAAAATATTATAACTATCACCGTATTGGTAGACAGGAATTGTACCGCCGAGTTCGGTCTTTAAAAAATTGGATAAACTGCTTAGACCTGCATTGAGTATGATATTACCAATTTCACATAAGGCTTCTTGTTCTAATTCTGTAAAATCTTCAAGTGGCGCGGAGTCTTTTAATAATAAGCGGACTAAATCCAAACTTTTCTCTTCTGGAAATAACAGCAATGCATCACCATTTATCACGCCATCAAAATGTTGTGTGACACCGCTAAAATTTCTTTTCGCATTGTTATTTAAAAAAGATGAGGCTTCTTTAAGATTGAAAAATAAAATTTCAGGTACTGATAAATCAATTTCTTCACTTAACATCTGGCTTAATGAGTCTGCTGCCTTACCCATCCCTATATTAATTATTTCAGTTAATGAGTCTAATTGTAAGTCGGTTAATTTATTCATGATCACTCCAATACAGAAATAATGCTTTTTATTTTATCTTCTGTTATGGGTTTAGACACAAATTGTAAAGACATTGCTTCGGCTTTTTTACGAATGGAATCTTGTATATTAGCACTGAGCATGAATTTGTGTGCTTTAGGGTGTAGTTCAATTAATTCGTCCGCAACTTCGAGTCCAGTTCGTCCTGGCATGTTGTAATCGATAATCATTAATTGAATGTTATTTATTTTGCTAACTTCAACTGCCTCATCAGCATTGGCGGCTTCTAAAATAGTCCATGAATCGTGGTTATTGACAATGATCGATTTGATCATCATGCGTGAGACACGGCTATCATCAATAATAAGTATTGTGGGGAGGTCGCTCATTATTCATGTATCCTTAATGGATTAGTGTAGGCATAATTACCTATCGGCATTTTAGAAATAGTCTTAATTATTTGATTAAGTTTATTTATTACTTACAAAAGCTAGGTTATTGGGTCGCTAATATGTTAAATATATTTTGACGGAATAACGATCTTATCTTAAACTTTATATAATGAGTACGGAGATAAACCAGAAAATGATTTCAACACCGCACTATAGTGGACCAGATAGACGATATGGCGAACGTCGTATAGCAATAGATCGTCGTGATATGATTCGATTTGAGCCCGAGAAAAATCCTCGTCGTTCTGGTGGTGACCGTCGAAAAGGCTTAAATGACACCTGGGAACGTAGAGATATTTAGTTCTTAGTTTAAAAGCGTGAGTATGTTATTGTATCTATAGATAATTTGGATACATAAGGTATAACTATCAGCAATACAACGGTCATCATTCCCCGAGATAAACATTCTATTTCACGTCAAAATATCAGTGATAATGCACTGAAGGTACTTTATCGCTTAAAAAATGCGGGTTTCTGTGCTTATCTTGTGGGTGGCGCTGTTCGCGATTTACTTTTAGGCTTAAAACCTAAGGATTTTGATGTTGCAACGGATGCCCATCCTGAGCAAGTTAATGCACTTTTTCGAAATTGTCGCCTAATTGGACGTCGATTTAGGCTCGCGCACGTACATTTTGGACGCGAGATAATTGAAGTTGCTACTTTTCGTGCACATCATTCAAAATCCACCGATGATACTGTGGGTTTAACTCACGATGATGGCATGATCTTACGGGATAATGTTTATGGCACATTGGAAGATGATGCGGTTAGACGTGATTTTACTGTTAATGCCTTGTATTACAATATCGCTGATTTTAGTGTGGTTGACCGCGTTAATGGTGTTGTCGATTTAGAAAACAAAGTACTTAACTTAATTGGCGATCCTGAAACTCGATTTACTGAAGATCCTGTTCGTATGTTGCGTGCAACTCGATTTGCCGCAAAATTACAGTTTCATATAACCGATGATATTATATCGCAAATAAAAAACCTGGGACATCGATTGCAAGGTGTCCCAGCAGCTCGACTATTTGATGAAATGTTAAAATTATTTCTTGAAGGTCATGCACAAGAAAATTACCAGTTACTCGTTAAATATGATTTGTTTAGCCACCTGTTTCCGGTTGCAGCAGAACAGCTAATATCAAATGAGGTTTATACCAATGAATTTATATCAAATGCATTAAAAAATACCGATATTAGAATAGCTGAGAAAAAACCAGTTACACCCGCATTTTTATTTGCTGCCATTTTGTGGTCTGCAGTGCAAGTTGAAGCAAAACAATTAACTGAATCGGGAATGCCTGAGTTGCAATCATTACAACTTGCAGGTGATATTGTTATTAAAAGACAAGTTGATACGATATCAATACCGCGACGTTTTCAAACACCCATGCGTGAAATTTGGATAATGCAGGCTCGATTAACTAATCGACGCGGTAAACGTGCGTATCGCACGCTTGAGAATGCGCGTTTTCGTGCTGCCTATGATTTTCTATTACTTCGAATCAGCAGTGGTGAGGAATCGTTATCTGAACTGGGTGAGTGGTGGACAACATTTCAAGTTGAAAATGAGTCAACTCAACGGGATATGATTGACAATGTAAAAGATAAAAATCCAAAAAAACGCCGTAAAAAACGTAAAGTTAAGAGTAAGAGTAGTCAAAAAAGCACTTCGAAATCATCAACTACGCTCTAAAAATAGTAGTACGACTCATAACAAACACATGGGAAAAACAACTGTATATATAGGAGTGGGTAGTAATCTGAATAATCCAAAGCAACAAGTCAGTACTGCTATAAACGACATTAAATCAATTATAGAATTTGATTTTATAGCTGCGTCATCATTATACAAGACTCCACCGATGGGACCTCAAGATCAGCCAGATTACATTAATGCTGTGATTAAATTAACAAGTAGCGTATCTGCTGATACAGTACTGGATAAGCTTCAGGAAATGGAACACTTACATGGTCGTGTTCGTAAAACTAGATGGGGTGCTCGCAGTTTGGATTTGGATATATTGTTGTTTGGTAATGAAACAATAAATACCGCACGGTTAAAAATCCCTCATCCGGGATTGAATCTTCGTGCATTCGTGTTGTATCCTTTAATTGAAATAGAACCAAATTTCACACTGCCTAATGGTATTTCGTTAAAGCAACAGGTAGCGTCTTTAGCTAAACACGATATAGTTAAGTTAATATGAAAAGAAATTTTATTGTTGTTGAAGGACCCATTGGTGTAGGGAAAACAACATTAGCAAAAAAATTAGCAGAAAGTTATGGCTCAGAGTTGTTACTCGAAGGCGCAGACGAAAATCCATTTCTTGAACAGTTTTATCAGGCTCCAGAACAAGCTGCATTTCAAGCGCAATTATTTTTTTTATTTCAACGTGCAAAGCAGCTACAAGAATTACGTCAGGCTGATTTATTTCAGCCAATACGGGTGGCTGATTTTATTATGGAAAAAGATCGTTTGTTTGCTCAAGTTACTTTAAGTGCAGAAGAATATAAGTTATACGAGCAAGTTTACGAGCATGTAACAATTGATGCGCCGACTCCAGATTTGGTGATTTATTTACAAGCGCCTGTCGCAGTATTGCAAAAACGGGTTAATAAACGCGATCGTAATTTTGAACGTCAGCTTACGAAACAATATCTAGAGAAATTAGTCGAAAAATATACTGATTTTTTTTATAATTATACAGAAGCGCCATTGTTAATCGTCAATGCTGCCGAAATAAACTTTGCGGAGAATGATAGTGATTATGAATTATTGCTGGAACAAATTAATCGAGTATCATCAGGCCGACATTATTTTAATCCTACGCCAGCGTTAGCACTATAGAGCTAATTATCGTTAATAAGAGTTAATATTATGAATCATGATTCTTTAGTTACAGTCACAAAATTACTTCAGATGAAAAAAGCCGATGAAAAAATTTCGGTTCTGACTTCGTATGATGCAAGTTTTACTACATTAATCGAAAACGCCGGTTGTGAAGTAATATTGGTCGGCGACTCATTAGGAATGGTGGTTCAGGGCAAAGAGAGTACAGTCCCGGTAACCATGACTGAAATGCTGTATCACACCACCATGGTACGACGTAGTTCAGAAAATTGTTTAGTGATCGCGGACATGCCATTTTTATCCTATTCTACAAAAGAATTGGCATTGAAAAATGCGGGTAAACTAATGAAGCACGGCGGTGCGCATATGGTTAAACTTGAAGGTGGCGCTATTCGTTTGGAGACAGTGAAGGCTTTGTCTGATAATAGTATACCGGTATGTGCCCATTTAGGGTTGTTACCGCAATCCATTCATAAGCTGGGTGGTTATAAAGTTCAAGGGCGTGATGATAGTCAGGCTAGTTCAATTTTGGACGATGCACTCGCATTACAACATGCCGGTGCGGATCTGTTAGTTTTGGAGTGCGTACCAGCTCCGTTAGCGGCAAAAATTACGAATAGTATTGATATACCCACAATTGGTATAGGGGCGGGTGTTGAGTGTGATGGTCAAGTACTGGTGTTATACGATATGTTAGGTATTACATCGGGGAAAAGGCCGCGCTTTAGTAAAGATTTTTTACTAGAGTCAAACGGTAGTGTTCAAACAGCAATTAATAATTATGTTAGCGCAGTTAGAGACCGGTCGTTTCCTGCTGTAGAACATAGTTACAAATAAGTTTAAAAAATTTCTACGTTCATGTTAGTAATAACAACAATATCTGAGTTACATAAATTAATTAAACAATATAAAGATAATAACGATACTATTGCTTTAGTACCAACAATGGGTAATTTGCACGATGGGCATTTAAATTTAGTGTCATTGGCGCATCAATACGCATCGAGAGTCATTGTTAGTATTTTTGTTAATCCTTTACAGTTTAATCAAGTGGCTGATTTAGAACATTACCCGCGAACACTCGAACAGGATGTTAAACTTTGTGCACAACATGAAGTTGATATTGTGTTTGCACCATTAAATAACGAAATGTATCCAGACAATAATTCTCAATCACGCTTAGAATTACCGGAATTGTCATTACTTTCAAATATCTTGGAAGGGGCATCTCGTCCAAGACATTTTTCTGGTGTGGTGACTGTCGTTAAAAAATTACTTGAGTTAACCCAGCCGGATTACGCGATTTTTGGAGAAAAAGATTTTCAGCAATTACTTATAATTCGCCATATGGTTGCTCAATTAAAAATTCCCGTGAAAATTATTTCATCTGAAACCATTAGAGAGTCTTCTGGTTTGGCAATGAGTTCGAGAAATATTAAATTAACCAGCGAGCAACGTCAGCAAGCAGCACAGATTTATGCGGTTTTAAAATCTATTGCTGAACAAGTACTATCTGGAAATACACATTACACAAAATTATCACAAGATGGTATTTCTCAATTATCCAAGCTGGGGTTTCGACTGGATTATCTCAGTATTTGTGATTGTGATAATTTGCAACCAGCGGTGCCGGGAGAGCAGGGTGAGCGTGTTATTTTAATTGCACTTTGGCTTGGTGATACTCGATTAATCGATAATGTCCGTGTCTAGCATGATATAGCCTACTCTTAACGGGCTTTTGAGCGGCTTTAATGCTGTAAAATCCGCCAATTTATGTATAGAAATGAGGTTTTTGGCGCTAATTTTGTGTATAATTTCTAGGTAATGACGCTATATATTTATTCTATATATTTGAATATTTACCTAAGATACTATAAAACAAGATTTGAGCCAAAATTATTATGCAAAGTACTATGTTAAAAGCCAAATTGCATCGCGCAACTGTTACTCATTCTGAGCTTGAATATGAAGGTTCGTGTGCAATTGATGGTAAATTATTGGATACTGCAGGTATTTTAGAATATGAAAAGATTGAAATTTATAATATTACCAATGGTAATCGATTTTCAACGTATGCTATTAGAGCGGAAGAAAATTCTGGCATAATCTCAGTTAATGGTGCAGCAGCCCACAAAGCCGATCCTAAAGACATTATTATTATTGCAGCCTATGTCGTTTTAACACAGCAAGAGCTCGCTAATTATAAACCAACCTTAGTCTATCTAGACGAAAACAATCGCATTACGCATTGTAAAAATTCAATTCCAGTTCAAGTAGCTTAATTTTAAAATTGAAATTACTTTTTAAGATTGATTTAATATAAAGTGAAGTTGATATTGGGATCTAATCTTACGAATGAAGATTAGATCCTTTAATAATAGTGATTTCCTCTTAACCAGTATTACGCATTCCTGCAGCAATCGCATTAATGCTACGTAATAATGGATTTAACCATAACTCTCGTTCTTCCTCGCTTAATGACTCATCACGATAGCGTTTTAATAACGTTAATTGAATTTGATTCAATGGATCAAGATACGGATTTCGACGTGTTAACGACAAAGCAAGTTCTGGTGTTTCTGCCATTAATTTATCGAGTTGAGCAATTTCTAAAACGTTAGAAACAGTTGATTGATATTCGCCTTCAATTATTTTATGAATTGAGCTCGCTGTTTCTTCACTCAAGCATAATGAAGAGTAAGATTTCGAAATATCCATATCTGCTTTAAATAATGCCATTTGCACATTGCTAAGCAATGAGCGGAAAAAAGGCCAACGATGATACATCTCTTGTAATTTTTTTAGTTTGTCAGGTCGACCATCAATCCAAGTCTCTAAAGCACTGCCAATGCCAAACCATGCCGGTAAGGTATGCCGTGATTGAGCCCATGCAAATACCCAGCCGATTGCACGAACGGATGATTTTGAACGATCCGATTTTTTTCGATGAGATGGGCGAGAGCCAATATTCATTAAGCCAATTTCAGCAACTGGGGTTGCTTCATAAAAATAATCCAGAAAGCCATGACTTCTATCGGTTAACGTGCGATAACTTTGTTCACCTGTTGCAGCCAAGGTTGCCATTATTTCTTTGTATTCTTCATCAACACTTGTGGGTGTTTGAATTAAATTACGGCTGGCTTTTAGCAAGCCGGTTAAACCCATGCCGAGTTCATAAACAGCAGTTTCTTCATTGCTGTATTTATACGATAACACTTCACCTTGTTCGGTAAATTTAATTTCACCATGAACCGTGCCATCGGGTTGTGATAAAATAGAATCGTGTGTTGGGCCGCCGCCACGTCCAATTGTGCCGCCACGGCCATGGAACATGCGAAGTTTAATATCACGTTTTTTGGTTAATGCTGTAATTTTCATTTGAGCATTATATAAATTCCATGCCGACGCTAAAGTACCGCCATCTTTACACGAGTCCGAATAGCCCAACATGACTTCCTGGGTATTACCCGAAGCTTGTAACAGGGTGTTATAGACATCGTTATCGAGTAACTGTGTCATCACTGGTTGGATGTGAGCAAGATCATCAATGGTTTCAAATAACGGCGATACGCTTAAGTAACAATGAGTAGAATCCGGTGTAATCGCAACTAGTCCCTTTAACCATCCAAGGAACATGACTTCCATTATATGACTTGCCGCATGTGTCATGGATATCACGTAACTACCAAAGGCTTTTTGACTAACTTCAGACCGCATTTCAGCAATGACTTTAAATACGGCTAAGGTTTCAATTGCCTGTTCGGTAAACGCGCTAGTATTAATATCCGGTGGTGTTTGTTGAATAAAATTAGCGAGGGTTGTTAGACGGGTATTTTCGTCCATTGCATGATAATCGCTACCATCGATAGATTTTAAAACCTGTGCGATAGTCTCGGTGTGGATGGTAGATTCTTGTCGTACATCCAACTTCGATAAGAAAAAGCCAAAGGTTTCAACCAAACGAATCAGATCGCGTAAGGTACCATCAGCAACATTGCCATCACCGTGGTGGTGCAGTGATTGACTCATGGTTTGTAAATCAGTTAAAAATTCCTGTTCGTTGTTATAACCACAGTTAGGGCTATTTTTAGTTTGCTCGTTGTCATTTATTTTTTGATTAATTTGATCAAGCTGACACTCTAATCGATGACGCATGTAATACAGTTTACGTCGATACGGTTCTTGTATGAATTTATTACTTTTTGAATCAAATAAGGCGCTTAATTCTGCTTCATCTTTTTCCAGACCACTAGTGAAATCGTTAGTTAATTCACAAAACTGAATCGAGTGTGATAAAACATGACTTAGTTTAGCAACTCGTTCTACATATTCCTCTAGCACGGCTTGAGCTTGCATTCTTAATGCCAGCACAGTCGTATCATGTTTTACAAAAGGGTTACCATCACGATCACCACCAATCCATGAACCGAATTGCATAAAACTGGGTACTTTAACCGCGTCAGTTTCGGTGTTGTAAGTTACTTTTAATGCTTTTTCCATCGACCGATAGGTTTGTGGCACGGCATTAAATAAACACTCACGAAAATAATATAAGCCGTTTTTAACTTCATCGACCACCTGTAGTTTTCTAACTCGAACTTCATTGGTTTTATAAACAATTTGGATATGACGTTTTAGAACTTCGATGACTTCGTCTTGTTCATTTTTACTGGTTGCATCGTTTAGTTTTTCAGAGATTATAAAGATGCGACGGAGTGACTCTAGAATGGTACGTCGTTTTGATTCTGTAGGATGTGCAGTAAATACCGGAATATAGGCCATGCGGTCCAGTACATGTTGTAGCTGATCTGCATTTATGTTTTGTTGTTGTAATTCGCGCAATGTCTCAAGGAAAGAGCCTTGCCATAAATGTTCGCCTTGATTAACCATGCGTCGACGTTTTGCATGTAAGAAATCTTCTTCTGCAATATTTACCAAACTGAAATAAATGCTGAATGCTCTGACTACATGTACCACAGTTTCACTATCAAGTGATTCTACCAACTTGGCTAATTCGGCACGTTTTTGCTCATCATTTTTGTTGCGAAGATCAATATGACCTTTACGTAATGTTTCAACTGCTTCGAAGACTTTCCCGCCAGCATGTTCATGGAGAATTTCCCCAAGAATATTACCAAATAGCTTCACTCGAGCACGTAGTGCTGAATCATCAACTTGAGTGTTATTTGTACTGTTATTTTTAGTGTTCATGTCTGTCATCATAGGGTGGCTTCTTTAAATTGGGATTAATACGTTAGGAGTCTGTCGTCAGTAAAATCAGTATTATACCCGATAATTTTGTCTAAATGCCCATTTCGAGACTCGGATATTACGCTTTTTGTGTAAATTACCCGATTATTCAAAACTCGTGCTACGATTGGTAGATAATGTTGTAATAATAAAAACATTAAACAAAAACTATACAAACTTTGGGTGTCAATAAAAACATGAATTTATCGACCAAAGCCTCAATTTCAAACCATGAAACCATTAATGATATGAGTAACTTAACGCAGTCTAAAGCGTGGAAAGCCTTGATGAGTCATTTTGACGAAATCAAAGATGTTCACATGCGTCAATTGTTTGATGATGATTCACAGCGGTTTAACGTGTTTTCAGTAAAATTTAACAACTTCCTACTCGATTATTCTAAAAATCGAATTACTAAAACCACCATGGCCTTATTGTGTGACTTAGCTGAGCAAGCCGGTGTAAAACAATGGACTGAACGAATGTTCAGCGGAGAGGCTATTAATCATACTGAAAACCGTTCAGTTTTGCATACTGCATTACGTAATCGTAGCAATAATCCAGTGTATGCTGATGGTAACGATGTCATGCCAGAAATTAATGCCTCGCTGGATAAAATGCGTGATTTTAGTGAAGCCATACGTACTCGGCAATGGCGTGGTTTTACCGGACAACCCATAACCGACGTGGTTAATATTGGTGTTGGTGGTTCTGATCTTGGTCCAGTGATGGTGACTGAAGCATTAAAGCCCTATGCCATCCACGATATTAAAATGCATTATGTGTCTAACGTTGATGAAAGCCACATCTGGGATACACTTGCAAAGTTAAAACCTGCCACCACTTTATTTATTGTGGTATCAAAAAGCTTTACCACTCAAGATACTATGCTGAATGCGGTTACTGCATTAAAGTGGTTAAAAAAAGCCGTCAATGGTCCAGAGGATATTTCAAAACACATGGTTGCGGCCACCGATAATATCGAAGCCGCTACTAAACTGGGTATTGCTGTAGAAAATATATTTACGATGTGGGACTGGGTCGGCGGACGCTATTCGTTATGGTCGACTGTTGGTTTATCCATTGCAGTTTCAATCGGCATGGAAAATTTTGAAAAATTATTACAAGGTGCGTTTGAAATGGACGAACACTTTCGAACCGCGCCACTTGAAGAAAACTTACCCGTAATTTTAGCGATGCTCGGAATTTGGTATAACAATTTTTTTGATGCCGAAACACATGCAGTTTTACCGTATGATCAACACCTGCATTTATTCTCAGATTATTTACGTCAGGCTGACATGGAGAGTAATGGTAAACGCGTTGATCGTGACGGCAATACCATTACTGACTATTCTACCGGTCCCATTATTTTTGGGCAATTAGGTATCACCGGACAACATGCGTTTTATCAATTAATACACCAGGGTACTAAATTAATTCCTGCTGATATTATTGCACCGATCTCAAGCTTTCATTGCATACGTGAACATCACCGCGTGTTAATGTCGAATGTTTTTGCTCAAACTGAAGCCTTCATGCGCGGTAAAACAGAACAAGAAGCCCTTGATGAATTAAAACAGCAAGGTAAAACCGATGCTGAAATCGAAGTGTTGTTACCACACAAAATTTTCCCAGGAAACAAACCGACCAATACCATTATATACAAAGTATTATCACCCCGAACACTCGGCAGTTTAATAGCACTTTATGAACATAAAATTTTTGTTCAAGGTATCGTTTGGAATGTCAATTCGTTTGATCAATGGGGTGTTGAACTCGGTAAACAATTAGCAAAAGGCGTGTTAGGTGAACTTCAAGATGAAGCTGCAGTATCAACCCACGATAGCTCTACCAATGGACTAATCAATTATTATAAGTCATTACGGCATACTGATAATGAATAGCTGCGGTTGGCACTTGTTACCACTTTTCTAGAATATATAATTTTCGTAAATGTTACGTTTCGTATTATAGACTCGATAACTATAAACTTGTAATTAATCTTCAAATTCTGCTTATTATAGATTCATTTTATGCACTCTCCATAATAATAAAGTTAAAAAACTTGATTGAAAATAATTGCTATGTATAATTACTTCGACAAATGGAGTTGTGATAATAAAAATAAATATACCGTTATAAAAATTAAAAATAATAAAAGTTTCAGGATGAATGAATTTCCATTTCCATTTCCATTTCCATTTCGGTTTTTGGTATTTGTTAAATCACGATAATACCAACTTATTATCCAGTAAGTCCAAGTGAACTTTAATAAATTTAATACTCCTTCGAATACTTTAAAACAGTGTTATTTCTTGAATGGCAATGTTTATTGTAAATAAAAACAACTAATTATTGGATTATTCAATATATGCGAAATTATATAATCGCAACATTATTTTCTATTCTGTGCTTAAACGCCACCTTTTCAAATGCTGTTGAAATAGTTAACGGTAAGACACATAAATTTCATATCGGTAACTTTAAAGATATTAACCAAGTAAGTTTGTTATATCAGTCAAATTTACCAAATGGTGTTCATGGAATATCGTCAAATAATGGCGGAGTAAATTTTAGTGATTCGACATATACCTGGATCGACAGTCATTTAGGGTTTAACTGGAACTCTACTGAAAATACTTTGCATATTGGACGATTTGGTAGTGATAGTTTAAGCGACGTTTTACTTCAACCAAAAACAAACGGTATCGTAGCCATTGTTGAAACAGATGCAACCGGAAAATTGGAGCAATTAAAATCGACTTGGGTTACTACGAGTTTGGGTGTTGACTGGACGGCGGAAAAATCAAATCTTATTCCAGGCGATTTTAATGGCGATGGGACTTCACAAATATTCATACAAGGTAAGAATCCAAGTTCAATTCATAGTATCGCAAAAATTTCTTCACTAGTCGGTGCTGAATTGTTAAGCCAACAATTTCCCAATAATCATTTAGGTTTAGAGTGGAGTTATGATACACACACTATCTACACCGGTGATTTTAATGGTGATGGGCGAAGTGATATTTATTTACAAGCAAAATATAAAATAATTATATTACCAAATAGTGGAATTGACATTCCATTAAAAATAAATCCTAAAACATTTCATTCTATTTTACTATCTGACGCATCAGGTACTTTTTCTGTCGTTAATCAATCTTGGACCAATGATTATTTAGGTTTAGGTGATGCATGGATGGCTAATAGAAGTAATGTTATTATTGGTGATTATAATGGTGATGGACGAGACGACATAATGCTACAGGGTAAGCATAGTTTCGATAATCATTATATATTACTAAGCGATATTCAGGGAAAACTGACAACCATCAATCAAACTTGGCAAGATGGCTATTTAGGGCAAAATTGGTCAGCTCAATATGTCACTTTATTAAGTGGTAATTTTAATTCGGGAACACGTTCAGACTTACTTTTACAATCAATTAATTCGAATGTGCACACAATCGTTACTGCAGATTCTACTGGTGCTCTTTTTACCGCATCATCTAATATTTATAACGACGTTCTCAAAAATGGATTAATAACACTGCATGAATCCGTGTTTCTTAAACCGCAAACGGAGTTTGGTAAGGTCAACGGTTCTTTCGGAGTGAGTACGAATGGTGCGGCTAACTTTAGTATACCTATCGTTGTACCACCGGGTATTAGTGGTATGCAACCTAGTATAGGTTTAAGTTATTCGAACCAATCGGGCAATGGTCTATTGGGTGTCGGATGGGGATTATCCGGCTTATCAACAATGTCTCGTTGCCCTCAAAATTTGGCTCAAGATGGAGTTGTTGGTGCAATTAATTTTGATATCAATGATCGATTTTGCCTCGATGGTTTTCGTCTTGTTGCTGTAGAGGGTATTTATGGTGCAGATGGTACGGTTTACAGAACGGAACTTGAAAAGTTCTCTCGAATTACTTCTTATAAAGATGTGAATGACGGCCATTTGTCATTTAAAGTTGAAACCAAAGCGGGTCAAATATTTGAATACGGAAGTTCGTACGACTCAAGAGCAAACAACCAAACAATAAATGGTGAAACATTAGCGCTTAGTTGGAAAGTTAACAAAATTAGTGATGCGGTTGGTAATTATATGCTTGTTATGTATGCCCGTGATGACATACTTGGTGAGCATTACCCGGTACAAATATTGTACACATTAAACGATAATCCCGCTTCCGAACTTAAAATGAATAATAACAATTTTGTTGTTCAGTTTGAATATGAAGCACGAGAAGATAGTTCGACTGGATATTTTAGAGGTAATAATGTTTCTAGTACGGTACGAATGACTGGTATTAAATCCTATAGCGGTGGAATTTTAACCCGTCAATATCACATGCAATATGAAGTTAATCAATTCAATTTAAAATCACGTATAAATAGTATAGTTGATTGTGACGGTTTAGATAATTGCAAAGCTGCCACCAATTTCACTTGGTCCAAGGGGCAAATGTTACCATTGATAAATAACATTCACCGAACATCATATGCTCGAAATGGCACGATTTTAAATGCAGATGTTAAAAAAGTTAGGTTTGTCGATATCAACGGCGATGGATATTCAGATATGTGTTATCGCGATAGCACGATTAATAGTATTGTGTGTGTTAAAGGTGATCAAAACGGTTTGTCAACCACTCAAAGTACCAATATGAATTTGTGTGGCGCAGGCTGTGAGCCAGCAAGTATTCAATATTTAGATTTTAATAAAGATGGGAAAACTGATATAAGTTTTTTACAATCGAGTGGTATTGAAATTTTTCTATCTGATGGAAATAGGTTTGTTACACAGATTTCTACTGGCTTGAGATCTTGTCCTCCCGATTGTTTAGTGACAAATACTGACGTAGTAACTGAATTTGCTAGTTCTGATGCTCATTATTTTACCGATATTAATGGCGATCAATTAACCGATATTTGTATTCGGGAGAGAACCGGTATTGAATGTTATTTCAATAATGGTACAACACAATCTCCATTTAGTTTGACACCAGATTTTATTACTACTATTTGTGCTACTTCGACAGGCTATTGTAATAGTAGCGATAATCACACCACTATTCAGTTTATGGATCTTAATCAAGATGGTAAAAATGACATAATTTATCGTGGTGATAATGGCATTACGTTTTTTTATTCTGTTGGTGTAAGTTTCGGCGCTATAAATTACACTGGCTTGTGTGCGAATACACAAACATCTGCAGACGGATATTGCAACGATGTTGATAATCATACAACCATTCAATATCCCGATGTGAACGGCGATGGTCTTCCTGATATTTGTTACCGCGGTGACAATGGAATTCGTTGTGTACTTAATACTGGAGTTGGATTTGATACAGCAAAACCTATTGTAACGGGTTTTTGTGCTAATGGTTCACAGGCTTACGGCGCATGTAACGATGGTGATAATTTTTCTTACATCCAATATACTGATTTTAATGGTGATGGAAAATCAGATTTAACTTTTAGAAGTGATTCAGGCTTACGTTTTTTTAGATCAACCGGTTCAAATTTTGTTTATTCTAATGGCATACAAGTTTGTGCTAATCAAAGTAACCCCGATCCAACTGCAACACGTTGTGAAAGTACGGATAACTACAAAACTATTAATTACACTGATATAAACGGTGATGGGATAATTGACGTATCTTTTCGAGGTGATGCTGGCGTTGTTCAATTTTTAAGTAATGGCATAGTGCCCGATCAAATTGAAATCATTACTGATGGATTTAATAATGTCACCAAAGTGACTTATAAACCGTTAACGGATAAAATCGTGTATACAGCTTGTTCTGGTGTTGTGTTTCCTGAAGTTTGCACGGTATCACCGAGTCAGCTGGTGTCTGATTATACTGCATCAAATGGTGTCGGCGGTGTAGGTGCTTATCAATATAGTTATGAAGGTTTAAAAACACATCTACGGGGACGTGGCCCATTAGGCTTTATCAAAATACAAAAAACCGATTTACAGACAAATATAATAACGACAACTTCGTATGACAATAGTCCTGCACTACAATTAATTGATAGTTATCCAGATTTTTACCCTTATCGCGGATTTGCTGTAAACACACAAACATCATTAAACGGCAATGTGATAACAGATTCAACAAGCACGCTTACGCATTATCCAACGGTATTAGGTAAAACAACGCCATATTTTCCATACTTAAAAACGAGTGTTGAAAAAACTTACTTTTTTGATAATGTCACCGGCATTAATCACTTTGTTACTCAAACAGTTAAAACTATTGATATGGATAATTATCCTGTCACACGCTTTTTGGCCGGTAATGCCACAACTGTAACTGTAGCCACTACAGATGCAATAAAAGGGGATGTTTTTACCAGTACAACGGTAAGTAAATTTGCGCAAGACTCAGAACTTAATTGGTTCTTAGGAAGACTTACTGAATCAACAGCAACACATTCTAGTAGCATTGTGAGTTTACCTGCAGGAGAATTACAAGCGCCAGACATAACCAGAACCTCAACATTTTCATACTATCCTTCAGGACTAATTCAAGCCTCTCGTGAAGCAGTGGATGCGATAGATCCAAGCTTAGAGGTTGTAACCAATTACGAATATGATATTTATGGCCATCAAACCAAGGTCACCGTTGATGATAGTGCTACAGCACCGTATCCAATTACGCTACGCACATCGAGAAGTAACTATGTACTGGGTACAATTAATACGAATACCCCGCAAATAGAGTCGTTTAATACTTTAGGACATCGAGAGTTAAAAACTTTAGACGCACGTTTTGGTACAACAACTAAGTTAGTCGGACCAAATCTAATTCCAACATCATGGCAATTTGACAGTTTTGGACGAGTCACCAAAGAAATACGTGCAGACGGTACCAGCACAACAACTTCTCGAATTAAGTGTAGTTTTAACTGTGGAACCGTACAGGGAATTGCACCAACGTATTATTCTGAAATTGAAACAATAGGTTCATTACCGGCACGCAGTTATTACGATAAGTTGGGACGCGTTATTCGTGTCGAAACCACCAATATCGAAGGTAAAACGGTATACCAAGATACAAAATACGATGCAAAAGGGCGTTTAGACAAAGCCTCATTAGCCTATTTCCCGGGGGATGTAATTTATTGGGGCTATAACTTTTATGACTTCTTTAATAGAGTTATAAAAGTAACCCAAGATGGTAGTGGTAAAATTGTCGAAACAGACTATGCCCCGATGACAGTTAAAACAACAGTGACTAATGTGTCGAGTATTGGAAACCCAATAAACGTTCATACCAAAACTAATATTAAATATGCCAACGGCAAGGTTCGCAAAATTGAAGAAAACGTCGATAACCGTATTTTAACCAATCAATACGTTTACGATGCGATTGGTAGTTTAACGGCGGCTTATTCACCTGCAAGTAGTAATCCTGTGCGCATGATTTATGATAGCAAAGGTCGAAAAATAGCAATGAACGATCCGGATATGGGGTCGTGGCAGTACTTTTACGATGCTATTGGTAATCTTCGTAAACAAATCGATGCCAAAGGCCAACGTGTCGACATGCTGTATGATGATTTGGATCGCATGATCATGCGTACAGAAAATGAAGGTGCAACCGTATGGGAGTACGATACTGCGGTAAAAGCTATTGGTAAGCTCACCAAAATGATCGGTCCAATTGCTTTAACTGCAGAGCAATTAACTGGACAACGCAATACGCCAAATGTAGCAACTGTACTGTCGCTGGCAACAACACAACATTTTAGCAGGGAACATAGCTACGATAGTTTAGGCAGACCAACTTCAACTATCACCAATATAGATGGCAGCCCATTTGCGATGGACACTAGTTACGATTTGTTCAGTCGAGTCGAACAAGTTGTTTATCCAACCAATGTCGGTATTAATACCCCTAAACGTTTCACAGTCAGAAATATTTACGACAGCAATGGTTTCTTAATTCGTATTGAAAATGCGAGTAATAACTACGCGTATTGGAAGTTAGGTGATACCACCGGCAATATAACCAATGCCACCAATGCTAAAGGCCAAATAATAATGGAGTCTTTTGGCAATAATATCACTACTTTAAATAGTTTTAATCCGGCTACTGGATTACTGTCAAAACGAACCACTGGAGCAGGTAGCTCAAGCAGCATCCAAAATACCGAATACGTATTTGATAGTATTGGTAACTTAGAAAACAGAACTGATCACAACCAAAAAGTCAGCAATGTTAGCCTAAGCGAATCTTTTACCTATGATGAACTCAACCGAGTTAAAAACATTAAACTCAATAATGTTCTACCGTTAAGTTGGCAGTACAGTTATGACGATAGTGGTAACATTTTATATAACTCCGGTTTTGGCACTTATCTTTACAATGGTGCAAGTGGACCACACGCGGTTGATACAGTGGTGGACGCTAATAGTGCTGCTATTATCAATAGTTATCTTTATGATGCTAATGGCAATATGACTAGTGATAAAGACCGAGCCATAACCTATACATCATTTAATAAACCAAACTTAATCACAAAAGGAACGAACAGTCATGCGTTCTATTATTCCGGTGATCACACTCGTTTCAAACAGGTAACCGCCAAGGGACAAACACTATACTTAAGTGCGCGTTATGATGCCGGCACACATTTTGAACGTGAAACCGAAAATGGTGTTAGTAAAGACGTACATTACATCTATGCCGGTGGTTCGTTAATTGGAACCTATACCGTACTAGCATCGGATATAAGAGAAACACGATATTTCCATACCGACCATTTAGGTTCAATCAGTGTTATCACCGATGAAACAGGAACAGTGCGCGAGCGTTTAAGTTATGGTCCTTTTGGAAAACGTAGAAACTTAGATTGGACTAATTCAGCCGTTCAAATAATGGCAGTTGAAAATCATCACGGCTTCACCGGGCACGAACATTTAGATGATGTTGGCTTCATTCACATGAACGGCCGAGTCTATGATCCAACTTTAGCTCGGTTTATTAGTGCCGATCCAAATATTCAATATCCAAATAGTACACAAGGTTATAACCGTTATACATACGTTAACAACAATCCATTATCTTTAACTGATCCGAGTGGTTTTGATTTTATTTCAAATACCATATCTGATTTTGCCAATATCTTTTTTAGAAATTCTGATTATATTAATGCAGGTATAAAACTAGGGTTAGCCTTTGGTATAGGTCAACCGTTTGGCGGTGGTATTCTTGGTGGCGCGATCGGTGGTGCGACGTTATCTGCAATGAATGGTGGTGATGCAGTACAAGGCGCTGTTTTTGGTGCAGCATTTGCTGGGATAGGCTTATTGGATGTTGGTACAGATCCTTTTAAATGGGCTGTAGCCATAACAGCACATGGTGTCGTTGGTGGCATCCAATCCGAAGTCCAAGGCGGCTCATTTAATCAAGGGTTCTGGTCTGCCGCTGTCGGTAAGTCAGTGACGTTGGGTATGAACTTTAAGTGGGAAGATAAATTGAGTCCTGAACGTTTTGCTGTTACCGTAATTTCTGGGGGTATAGGCAGTGTGTTGGCTGGTGGAAAATTTGCTAATGGTGCTATGACTGCGGCTTGGGGGTATTTATTCGCGGCTCTCTCTCAAAAAATGCAAAAAGAGTTAGGCATGGTGGCTCTAGAGTGGCCTTTGTTGAGTAATGAAGAAAAGGCTACAAATTTAAAACGAAACATAAAAATATTAAAAAAATCATTAGGTGTCATTGGTGAAGTCACAGAGTTAAATATTCCAAGTGGTTTTTCAATTTTAGATATAAATCATCCTAAATTAGATGGAGCTGTAGCAAGTGTACTATGTGGTTTGTTAGGTTGTGAAAATAAAATTAATATCGCGAAACAATATATTGAGTTAAATTGGGCTCCAAGACAGTATTTGGCTGCTGTTTATCATGAAGTCCTTCATTATAATGACCCTGGCTGGATTAATGTTTTTTATTCTTCAAAACGTCATAGCGCTATTATACTTCTTGAAGGACAACTTCAAATTGGGGGGCTTCCGGGTACCTTGGAACGTAAAATTGATAATAAATATTTTGGAGTTAAAGATTGACTATCAACTTGGTTAAAAAAATTATTTTTATTGGAGTGACTTTGATATTAATTTTATTTATTTTAAATAAGTTGTTTACGGTTACTATTTTAGAGTATGACAAGAGCTATGAAGAACAAACTATGTTAACTATAAGAATTTATAATGAAGTGATTGAAAGAATTAAAAATGATATAGGATTTTACCCTGATTCTAAGTACAAATTTGATATTATTTATAATAATGTGTATGAGAGTCCATATTGGAGAGGACCATATTTTGGAAGAGGAATTAAACATGTAGATAGTTGGGGGTACGATATTATATATAATTTCCCTGCTAAGTGTAATGTATCATTAAAAACCTATGAATTATATTCAGTTGGACAAAATGGAGTGAATGAATGTTTTGGTGGGGATGATATATTTGAGTCAAGGTAAAATATGTCAAAAATCAAGAGAAATCAAGGGGCTGACTCTGAGAATATTAAGGGGTGTGCGGCCGTATCAAGGGGTCAGACTCGTTGATAACGTAATGGTTTTTACAGATAGATGGAATACAAAACCAGTAAAGTTATGTATTGGTACTTAAATAATGGAAAACAGATGAAAAA
>CAYQUC010000034.1:0-27477 GCA_964420605.1 uncultured Thioalkalispiraceae bacterium
CCTCCTAAGGGGCAGGTCACTGGTTTGAATCCAGTCGGGGGCACCATTCAAACCAAGTGACAGTACGTAAAACGTACAAAATTACACGACTATTGTGTAAAATCCTCATTATTCTATGCCAACTACGTTAAGAAAATGCCTGCTTAACCGATGATAATACTATAGTTATTATTAATTTATAGGCCACTTATGCGCAAGATTCTTATTATTGAAGAATCATCTACTTTACGCCATGTATTATTAAAAATTTTAGTCGATAGTGAATTTCAAGTTGATGTCGAAGTGAAATTTAGTGATGGCTTGCGCTGCTTAGAAGACACCAAAGGACTCGAATACTCTGCTGTCATTATAGGTTGGCCAAACATTACTCTTGCGAGTGCTGATGATTTATTGTCTTTATTGTGCGATAAAGATTATAAACACATCGCCCTATTAGCTTTATCACATGAAACTGAAGCTGCAAAAATTGCCTGGGCCTCAAGTCGACCACGTACTGGTTTTTTACTTTGGAATAACTACAGTGAGATAATACAGTCCCTACATAATTTATTATCTGATTACACGTTAACTGTCCCAGTTATAGGTAATAAAGAATATGGTACAATAAAAATTCTATTAGTTGACGACTCGCCAACTGCTCGTGTTAAATTTCGTCGTTTATTAGTTAAAAGTGGTTACGATACTGATGCAGTATCTTCTCCCAAGGAAGCCTTAGAAAAAGTCAAATCTGTGCAATACGATATAGCCATAATTGACTATTTTATGCCAGGAATGAATGGCGATGAATTATGCAAACGTCTTCTTAGCGATATAGCAACTTCCTCTATAATTTGTGCCATTCTAACAAGTGCTTATGCAGACAAAGTCATCACAGACTCATTACAAGCAGGTGCCGTTGAGTGCATGTTTAAAAATGAATCTGATAATTTGTTCTTAGCCCGTGTATCGGCATTAAGCCGTAGTGTGCACACTACTCGACAAATCAAACAAGAGCATAAAAGATTGGATGGAATTTTATCGTCGGTTGGTGACGGCGTGTACGGAATAAATCACAACAACGAAATTAATTTCATTAACCCAACGGCGTTGAATATTTTAGGTTATGCTGATGGTAAACATTTAATTGGAAAAAAACCCGAAGATGTATTTCATACACGCTACGCCAATTTAGAAGATAAAAAAATAACCTCAAAAGAACTTTATACAAATATAATAAATCATCCCAAAAAAGTGGCATTGGAAACTTATTTTATTCGACACGATGGAAACCCAACACAAGTAGAACTCACGATTTTCCCATTGCAAATTGATGGAAAAACAGAAGGCGCGGTAATTGCTTTTAGAGATATTTCTCAACGAAAATTATTGGAAGAAGAGTTAATGTGGCAAGTAAACCATGACCCATTAACAAAAATGTTTAATCGAAAATATTTTGAGGATGCGCTAGAAGAAGAAGTGCGACGTTTAAAACGCAGCAATGATCAAAGCGCATTATTATACATCGACCTCGATCGTTTTAAATATATAAATGATACTGCAGGACATGCAACAGGAGATAAACTACTCATTGAATTGGGACATATGATGAACAAACGATTACGTAAATCAGATTTATTAGCTCGTATTGGAGGCGATGAATTTGCGGTTATTATGCGTAACATTGATAAAGAAAATTATATTGAAGCAATCGAAAATTTTCAGGGTTTGCTCTCTGGTTACGAATTTTCATATTTAGGACGTGATTACAAAATTCATGCGAGTGTCGGCGTAGCCTTAATCGATAGAAACAGCACTTCTCCTGGCGATGTTTTAGCTAACTCCGACATCGCTTGCTATGTTGCAAAAACAAGTGGTCGAGACCAAGTTCATATTTATGACGCAGTTCAAGATCAAAAGGCAGCAATGGATCT
Organism: uncultured Thioalkalispiraceae bacterium; assembly: GCA_964420605.1. GTDB lineage: Bacteria > Pseudomonadota > Gammaproteobacteria > UBA6429 > Thiohalophilaceae > CAYQUC01. The sequence continues at coordinate 1,911 of CAYQUC010000034.1, forward strand.
CGACCTTGGCTGGTCTACACGCCTACAAAAGGCGATGGAACAAGATAAATTTAAACTGGTATTCCAACCAATATTGGCCATTCAAGATATACATTTTAAAGATTTACCTGAAAACGATGGTGAACTTTGGACTAATTTAATGAATATCAAAGCTATACAAGCACCCTTTTATGAGGTTTTAATTAGGTTACCAGACAGTAATCAAGGTGAAATATATCCAAGTGCTTTTTTGCCAACCGCTGAACGCTTTAATTTAATGCCCAGTATAGACCGATGGGTTATTAATGATGCATTACGACAAATAGCACTATTAACCCAGCACTACCCTGACGCTCGAGTATCAATCAATCTATCAGGGCAAACATTTGATGATGAAAATATTATCGAAGACATTCAAGAGTGTATAACCCGTTATAAGTTAAACCCAAAATCAATAATTTTCGAAATCACTGAAAGTAGCGCTATATACAATATTGAAAGTGCAAGAAAATTAATTAAAAAACTAACTTGGTTTGGTTGTAAATTTGCACTTGATGATTTTGGAAGTGGTTATTGTTCATTCTCTCACTTAAAACATTTGCCGGTTGACTTCATAAAAATAGATGGTGCATTCATTCAAGAATTATTACATGACTCAATGGACCTTGCCATCGTTAAATCAATAACTGAAATATCACACGCATTAGGTAAAAAAACCATTGCCGAATTTGTTGAAGATGCTGAAGTATTATTAAAACTTAAAGAGTGTGGCGTTGATTACGTCCAAGGTTATTACATAGCAAAACCCAGCCCTCTAGAATTATCAAACATTAAATCATCTGCAAAAGCTCTATAAGTATTTAAACGTAACAACCATTTCACTTAGCAGCTAACCGAAATTTTGTTTAATGCATTCATGACAGACAACTAACCTCGGTCTTAAAAACTCAATTAAAATCGAGGAAAACCCTATTAAATATAAAATTACTACTTAAATCGCTTCATTCGTTCCAGCCTAATACATCTTGCAATATATTTTGATGATTCATTACTACATGGATCAGTTGTAAAATTATCCTTCTCTATTTTTTTAACTATTTTTGGACTTAAAGTTGATATTTTGTGAACTTTATTTTTTACCTTAGGTAAAACTGCGGGTGTTTTTTTCATTTTAAATATTTTTTTTGGGTAACTCTTCTTATAAGAAATCACATTTTTACTACTGGTCTTAATTGACGCAGTATTTGTTTTTTTAATAACAAACTTCTTCCTTTTAGATTTAACTTTACCGACACTAATTTTTTTGGCTTTTTTGAATAACGTGTTTTTTTTATTTAAACTAATTTCTTTACTAGACTTTACAACTATTTTCTTAGATAACTTACCAGTATTATTCGATCTAGTTCTTGCTATTGATTTAATAACTTTTGATTTTTTTGGTTCAGTAGATTTTGATAGCTTAGTTTTAGTTTTTTTAATATCACTATTTTTTTGGGGTGCTACAATCTTAGCAGCTTTAGGTATTACTATTGTAGCGTTTAAGTTAACACTATTTTCATCGGTATTAGCATCTCCAACATCATTAATATTAACTTTTTCACCGTCAGTCGCTCTATTAGTAGAACTTTGATCATTATCATCAAAAAAACCATTCGAAAAATCAATTGGTTTATTATCACTATAAGATAATTTTTCAAATTTTATAGCTCGTCTAAATAATTCTTGAGCCTTAGAAAGATTTTTTTCTACACCTTGACCCTTTTCGTACATTTCACCTAAAGTGACTAATGACGATATGCTACCCGCCGCAATCATTCTTCTATGATAGTTAACCTTTTCAAGGTCAGTAATTCTTTGATTCTCATTTGCCATATAGAATAAAACACTAATGGTCAATACAACTGACAACAAGGCTACAAATAGTGGTACTAATATTTTATTAAGTTTCACAATTAGATAATCCATCTGAGTCGCTCATAAAGTTAAGTTAAAAGAATTTTAAAACAACAAATCAAATGACATAGTTAACACAAGTGGCTGTCTATCTCCTTCTATAGATTTATCAAAAAAACCAGTACGACCAACATCGCCATCGTCAGCTTTTGGAGTGATTTTAGATATTTCAAATTTCACGTCCATTTTTGGATTAATATCATAACGAAGTCCCATCGATGATGATTCTTGCATCAATCCGTATTTATTTTTATCCTTTCCTTTTTCGATGCTTGCGAGTGTTATATAAGGTATAAAATCTGATATTTTATAACCAATAGTAATATATCGTGAAACTTGGTCTGAAAATAAATGTTGTACCGAAGAATCTGATTCTCTAGTAACATATTCAGAATACAACAGAAAATTACTCCAGTTAACAATAATACCTGCACTACTAAATGCCATTCGCGCTCTAACTATATTAAATTCATCAGCATCAACAGTATTAGTGTAATGTCCAATTCTAAGTGTAACATTATCCCCTGCTAGACTGGTCTCAAACCCAATTAAATTATGTGACTTAAAATTAATCTTATCTCCAGTTTTATATGCAGGCGTTGCAGCATTAACCGTACCATCATTTATAAAAGATGGAGAAAGGCTTTGTTTATTTTTTCCGGTCCCCATAAAAACATCAAATGAATAAATACTATTAAAAAGTTCTGTTTGGTAGATAAATTCAAAACCATCAACTGATTTTACAAGTTTTACATTATAAACTTCCAGTGGTGGAGCTACCCAAGGATAAGCATGTCCAATATCTATATAATTTGAAACCATAAAAAAAGGTACTTTTAAACGACCAAAGCGGTATGAAGTATTTTTACTGGCTGTATACGTGGCGTAAAACCAATCCGCAAAAGCCATAAACTCATCGCGGCCTTCCATTAATACAGTTAAAGAAAAGTCGAGATTTTTATTAATTTCACTATTAAATTGTAACCCTGCATGACTTTTATCAGTAAAATCAATGTAATTATCTGCTACAAAATCGCCATAAATATCATCTTTTTGGTTGGTATAACCAGCAAATAAAGTAACGTATCCAGATACATCAATATCACTAGCGTTGACACTAACGACTAAAAAAAAATTAATAAATATTATTGTTGCTACAACCCGAACCATTTTAAACATATAAATACCCCTGAAGAATTTGATTATTATTCTACATTGAACACTTCAAAAATCGTTTATGGCATTCTTTCAAATCAATTACGCCAAGTACGATTAAATTATTTTTACTACTATTATTTTTATTTTATTTCCTAACTTTTAAAAAACACAATATATTTACAAAATAGTACTAATTTACAACAAGCAATATTAAATTAATATATCATAATATTATTACACACAAATATTGCATGTGTATTAAAATAAAATTATTTTTTTAATAATTGCGTAACAGTTAAATTTTCACAATATATTTAACATTAATATCCTGTATAGTTTTATTTAACAAAATAATCCGATAAAATAATCTTCATTTTTAAAAAAATAAATTAACTAAAACTGTTTTATGAAAAACGATAAGAATTTGTAAGGAAGTTAACATGGAACATTACTTGCCACTTTATAGAGCTACATTACTTTAGAATATATGAAGAAAAATTTATAATCATCTAAGTAATTAAACAGTAAAGGTATCGTTACTTGCAAAAAATAATAAATGGATATGAATTAGTAACAATTACGATATAATTTGCTCGACTAAATCAAATTGACAACCAACTGTCGTTAGGAACCCACTATGTTAAAAATAAATCAAAACGCACCAAACTTTATCACTATAAACCAAAAAAATGAAGAAATTAAACTGGCAAATTATGTTGGTCAAAAAAATGTGGTTCTCTACTTTTACCCAAAAGATGATACCCCTGGATGTACCATTCAAGCTAACCAATTCACTTCACTTTTTAAAGACTTTAATGACATAGATACAATCGTATTTGGTATTAGCAAAGATGACAGTCAAAGTCATACTCACTTTATCCAAAAATTTGATATTAAAATTGATTTATTAGCCGATATTGAAGGCACGTTATGTGAACGGTACGGTGTATGGCAAGAAAAAGAAAAAAATGGTGTAAAGAAAATGGGGATAGTGCGCTCTACATTTATAATTAACAAAGAGGGAAAACTAACAGATATTATGTATAACGTTGCTCCAGACGGTCATGCACAAATTATCTTAGATAGATTAAAGTCCTGACACTCTAGAATATATATTTAGACAGCTTTATTTATCAAAAACATAAAAAATATCTGCTCCTTGGAACTCGCCATTTTCACCAATAACTTGCCACCGCTCAGATATTTGATAACGTACTTTAAAGGTGTTTATGGCTTCAATTAAACCAACGCCATAACTAATATACAGTTTAGGCGATATATAACGTCCAACCACAAGTGATGCTTGTTCACCTTCATTACTACTTTTTATACTGATGTCATCCAAACCTATGCTTTTCCCTAAGTTACTTGCAATTACATTACCACTGCTCAAACTAAGAAGTAAAACAGCTTTGGATACCATATTATCTTCACCTTTTGAATTATCATCAAGTGGACGGCCTAATATCAAATAGGACAACGCCTCAGTTTGCTCCATAACCGGAATAGAAAATAACTCTACTTTTGGAAGGTACAAACTACCTCGTACTTTAAGACCGGCTGTTATATCACCGATTTTACGAATAGCTCGAAGATTGAGTCCGGGATTCGTTATTGGTCCTCCGGTGAAAAGTAACCGTCCATCGGTTACATCAAGATTTTGACCGTATGCTGTGTACTTACCTTCGGTAACTAAAACTTCTCCAACTGCTGTTGTTGTAACACCAATACGTTTTTGTAACTTTAAACTACCTTCTAAACGACCATCAAAACCATAACCTTTAAATGTTACTTTTTTCCCGAGAGTTGCTTTTAATTTTGTTGACACTGACCAGTTGTTAGTTTTTCTATTATCCACATTCCCTATCACCGCATCGGGTGAGATTTGAGATGCTTGTGTAAAATCTTTTGCTATAATCTTAGCTACCGGTATATTGATTTCACCTGACAACTTAATTATTTTATTTTTTGATATTAGTTTAATTTGAGGTGATATTGCGATTATTGCTTCAGGAATTGCGACAACATCAAACGAATCTCCCGTAATAGTCATAACACTTGGCCAACCTGCTTTATCATCAAGTAAAACATTACCAAGAATGTTTATATTACCTGTTCCAGAGTTAGCATTAAGATTATAAGTGATTTTATTAAATCCACTATTACTACTTTTAAAATCAATATTATTAATTTTTAATCCAATTAGAGGGATTTTGAAACTTCCATCATTAAGTTTTGCACGAAGATTAATTTTAGGCTGGTCTATTGTACCCTTTGCCGTTAATGATAGATCAAAGGCTCCTTTAAATTCGTGTATTTCAGGTAGCATTGCTTCAATCGCTCTGAGATCATTCACCACAATTTTAAAATTTACATTAATTTTCTGGGTCTTAACATTCAACGTATTAAGCTCATTTATCTTTAGGCCCGGTAATTTCAAATTTAGCTTTGCGTTGTCCCCATTATCAAGTGCAATAAACGCTTTAACTGCCATACTTTCTGAATCTAGAACTAAATTTGCCTTCATAGTAGAGTAATACACATGTCCATACTGGCCATCTGATAATGGATAGGATAAATATCCAGAACTGGATATTATATCGACTCGAGAAAGTTTGTTGTCATGAGTATTAAAATTTAAATTCGCCGATGCATCAGCATATCCATTAAGCTTTATTCCATTAGGTAACCAAACATTTATAATCTTTAAGGGGGTTTTAGTAAAATTGAGAGAAGATTTTAATTCACCTGCGGTTAAGTTAACGTCACCACATATCTTTGATTCAGAACTAATAAAGCATAATAATTTAATTTTTAAATCTTTATTTTTTATTACAAGTTCTGTTTCTCTCTTAAGGTGCCAGTCACCAAAATCATCGCTACTAATATTGGCTTGTGTAACCTTACCTTGCCAGCCGTTTTCACTTGTTTTTCCTTTAAGTTCTACATCAGCGGTTACCTGCTGCGACACAACGGTGGCTTTTAAACCATTATTATCAGTATTAATATTAATAGAATTAAACATATAATCTGAAACTTTGACACCTTGAGCTGATAGATTAATATCAATTTTTTGCCAGTTAAAAAGGTCAAGACCAATACTTGTATTTAAATTTGAGACCTTATAATTTGGTATTTGTAAATTAACAGCCTTTATTTTAGTTTTGATGTACGGTTTTTCTGAATTACCACTCAAAAAACCACTCGCATAAAGCTGACCTTTGGAGTTAGGATATAACTCTGAAAAATTATTACTAACTAAATCAAAATATACGTTAAAGGCTGAACCAAACCGGCCCCTAATTTTAACACTGGATTTTCCCGAGTATAGTTTGAGTGAATTAATATCAAGCCCATTATTAAACCAGTTAATCGATCCAGAACCAGAGACAGGATAACCACGTAATTTTCCATCTAACTTAATAATATCAGTATTAACTTGAAGTGAATTGTTAACTATTTTTCCGGTATTAATTAACGACGCATCAATTTGACCAGGCCATCTTTTTACTAATCGAACTGGGTTTATATTATCTACTACAATATTCGTTTTCCACGATAAACTTGGGCTCCAGTGAATTTCTGCATTGGCACTTAAAGTGCCTGTTTTAACGTTATTTAACGTTGAACTATTATTTGTTTGATCTAACTCTGATAAGTCGAGAGACTTAATTATCAAACCGGTGTCACTTGCTTTTCCAGATAAACTAGCAAACAATAGATACTCCGGTGCTAAAGCCAATGGTTGTTTGGCTACAAACTCTAGTTTGAAACTATCCATATTACCTTTAACCCAAGCGCTTCCGACACTACTAGTTAAAACTGGTTCTGAATTAAGTGGCCAACGTAAATTCGACCAATTTAAAGCTAATGCAAGTTCACCTGGAAACTTATTAATAATTAACCAATCGCCTCGCATTGTTAATTGATTATTACGTGTACCGGAATTAAAAGTGATATTGTTTATTTTTATGTGATTATCTTTAAGATGCTGTAAATCAAAATAACTTGATATATGGCCATATTCTGTATGAGTAATACTAGCATTACCTTTAATGCTGGCCGTTACTAGATCACCATGAGCTCTAATTTGTAGCTCGCCGTTGAAATCTGGCCACTCCGTAATAATTTTTGATGGATTATACTCACTAACATCTATTTTTGTTGTCCAATTAAATTTAGTTAAAATATCCGTTATTTTTGCTGATATATCTAATTTAATTGCGCCACTAGTCTGTTGCTTAATATTAACTTCACGCATATTACCTTGAATTTTTCCGGTTCCATAAACTGAAGTGTTCGCGTTTGTCAAACCAGACCAATTTAGTTTTAAGTTATGCTCATAACTGCCAACTGGCTTAACAACGCCCTTAACATTTATTGAATATTGATCATTGATGATATCTAAAGAATTGATATTTACTTCATCAAGAAATGTCTTGGCGCTGAGTTTCACTTCATTAAATTGGACGATTTTATCTCCCTGTTTAAGCGTAACATCATGTATTCGCAATTCATTTATATTCATTAGCCACGGTAGAACAATGTTGGGTAATTGTATTGCTTTATTGATGGTTGTGTTTGTAGATTTTGAAATAGAATTACCAGTAGTTAAAAAAACTATATTAAGTTGTTCTAATTCTATTGATTCAATATTGAGTGTAGCAAATAACAAGTCTCTAACAGACCAGTCCAATTTTATCTCGTTGATATTTATCTTGAGAGTTTCATCTTTATAGTGAACTACACTAATTTTAATTGGACCAACAAGACTTCCTTCGATTTTTTCAAACGTAAAATCATTAGGTAGATAGGGCTTAACTTGATGTGTAACATAGTTTAAACCTGACTGTGATGAAATAAACCAACTAAAAAATACTACAGAAATTATCAGTAATATAAATACAGCAATTAAACTGTATTTAAATCCAACTTTAATCATAAATCCGGACCAACAGTTATATGCAAACGCCAAGGTTGATTATCACTACTCAAAGCATTCGCAATATCAACTCGTACTGGACCAATAGGTGACTTCCAGCGTAAACCAAAACCCGCCCCACGAACTAATTTATCATCTATATTATTTATGGCATTACCCGCATCAATAAAAATGGCTGCACCCCATGTATTTGTGAAACTATGTTCAAATTCAAGTGTACCTACCATTAAATATTTACCACCAATAACGTCCCCATTAGCATTTACAGGTCCAAGCGATTCAAAGCCATAACCACGTACACTATTCGCCCCCCCGGCAAAAAATCGTAAGGATTTAGGAAGGTCATTGACATCATCAATCCAAGTGCTTCCTAATCGTCCCAATGCGATGAGCCTATTTGAAGTTCCAAGGGGTGTAATTCCCTTTAAACTACCCTGCACTTGAACAAAGTCAGTATCAGAAAAAAGATTATCGTTAGCGCCTCGAAAATTTATGTCAAAGCGTAAACCATCAAAAATGTTGATAAAGTTGTTTCCCCACAATCTATTCCAACTAATGCTAGGGATTAATGACCGTTTCTGCTTTTGTATATCAGCAATAGTAAATGTTTCTTGTTCAAATTTCAGCGCCACTGTTTCACGCCATTTCCCTCGACTGTAGTTAATGCTTGCACCAATAGTGCTTACAGTGTTTTCACTTGTAGTGGTTTTTTCATTAACGATACTAGTAGAATAAATAAACTGATCAGTTCTTGGATTAAAAATAGGAATTCGATATTGAGCGCTAAAACTATAACCAAGTTCTGATACCTTGGCTTCAGTATTAATTCTATGCCCATTACGATTTAATTGCGGTATTTCCCAAATGAATTTTGCTCGTGCTCGTGTATCTGATCCATAACCAATTCCAAAACTGTATCGATTACGTTTACGTGGAGAGACTAATACAACCACTGGAATTTGATCACTGTCTTCTCGAATTTTTCCATGAGATACTTCGACAGTACGAAAATAATTACTATCACTAAGTGCTTGTTGTAAACTAAGCATGGCACTAAAGGTATACGGGTCACCTTTTTTAAATGGTATGTAACGATTTAAAAAGTCGGGTTCCAATACATCTTGTTTCAATAATACATCGCCAAAATAATATCGTTGACCACCTTGATAATGCAGTTCTACAAAAGCTAACCGGCTATCAAGATCAATTCGCACTTGATGTTTAACAAACGTTGCTGATAAATAACCTCGTTCATCGGCAAGCACAATTAATTTTGATTTGAATTTTTCATATAATACGTGATTAAATACATCACCTTTATTTAGGGAGTATTGTTCTACTACTTGCTTAAACTCAGAGTCATATTGCATTTCACCAGTTATTTTAAAATTATAATCAGCAATTATTATTGGCTGGCCCACATCAATACTATATGCTGCTGACCAATACTCACCTTCAAGTTGACTCGAGGTTTTAGTGAAACTGGAATCGACTACTGGATGATAATAACCAAAAGGCTGTATGGCTTTATTGATCTCTCGTTCGGCTTTGTTATGTAATAACAGTAACCTTGAGTCACTATAAGTGCTGATATTCTTTTGTTGCGCAATACTCAAAAATAAACGAATATTTTGCTCTAATTCAGAATTGACACCATCGATAGTCACAATGACTTTAACTTGTGCAAAAATTGTACTTGAACATAAAAAGGCCAGTACTATTAGCAACCATCGCGATATATTGCGCATTTTGGCCCCACCTTTAATTCAAAATATTTATTGTTGCAGTTTTAGTTGTCCTTATTATACGATAACTTGGTTAATATGAAAAACCGCTGAATAGCTTTTAATGGCTTCTCAAATACACAATCCTTCCGTTTGCTACGATAACCGCTACTATACTCGTAGGTTACTTATTGTAACTCCACTCAAAGTTGTTCAGATTAATCCTAATTAAATAAACAAACAAATCCAGTAACAGCTAGCCTTAAAAATGATTTTTGGTACTACATTAGCGGTAAAACATCTCTATAAATACTTAATATATTGCTATATCTAGACATTTACAATCGGTTCAAGCGAAATTTATTTTTATATTCTTAATACAATGCTTTTGGGTATTACTCATTACTGATCGATATGTTACTATTATCGTTTAAAGATTGTACTATGCTAAAAGTGCTTTAACACTACTCGAACACGTTATTTACTACCCATTAGTTTACAATACACTCTATTAAATAAGACATTTACCAAATTAAACCTTCAAGCCGATCTGAGTTGTAGCATTTCCCCCTCCCTCTGGATGTGCAGTTCAAACGTCAGGGATGATATATAATGCGCTCAAAACAACTGTTTATATTACTTTCAATTTGTGTTTTTTTAGTCGGGTTTACGCCGTCGCCAAAACAAAATATTTATGAAAAAATTAGAATATTAGAGCTCGATGATGACGTTTATTGTCATGCCCAAAACCTCTATTTTGAAACCAGTGGTGAACCGTATAAAGGTAAGGTTGCTGTAATTTTTGTAGTATCCAATCGCGTTAAAGATCAACGTTGGCCCAATGATGTTTGCGAAGTCATTTGGCAAAAAAAATGGAAACGTAACAAAAAACGTTATATTTCCCAATTTTCATGGACTACCGATGGCAAATCCGATACGCCTAGAGACATAAAAGAATGGTATCAAAGCTTAAAAATAGCTCAAGCTTGGCAAGACAACCTCCTCAAAAATACCATTGGCAATGCGACTCACTATCACTCGGTTACAGTTAAACCCTGGTGGCGTAAGAAATATAAGCAAGTTGCGTCCATCGGTCGTCATATATTTTATAAGTGATTTGTAAATACAAATCACGAGTCATAAGTCTTGTGAAAATTATATGTATACAAATCACGAGTCATAAATCCTTAAAAATTATATATTTCAATATAACCTTTATTAGTATTCATCACCGAATCCCCTGAATAAATTGCATAACATCTTTCATTGAATATTTTGGTAATGCTATGGTCATATCAATATTCTTTTGATAGCGGTAATCATGCTCTACAAATTCTAGTACTTTAAACTTACCCATTATCTCAATATCAACTGACATTGGTATAGAGTTTTTTCCTTTCACAATTCGATTGGCAACAGACGAAACATTTGATAGTAATTTTTTGTATGCAATATCAATTGGTAGTGTGATTATCGATGTGCCCTTAGGTATTAACTTTAACTTTACTCGTCGACCTTTGATAAAACTCTGTTTATTGACGTAAAGTTCGTAACTTAAATAAAATGAATCAATAGCAATATCATTTGGGTTGTTTGCATCAAATAAGATATCCAACTTTATTTGTTTATCACTGACAGATATAACCTGATATTTTTTAAACTTTATAACAGGCTGTTTTACTGTTGTGTACCGCTTAAGTTGCGTTGTTGAGCATGATATTAAACTCAGACTACACAAAAATAGTATTATCAAATTAAAAGTGATGTTATTTTTTGTCATATACCGGTCTCATGTTATTCAGTTTTAAGTGTTTACTATAGTTAATACCCGATAAAATGACAGGTATGAAAGCTCGAATTCAGACATTTACTAACAGTGCACTTTAAAAAGGATACTCATAAAATGAATTCTAACTTAGCATCTCGGCTTGGAAATCGGAATAGCCAATCCTAACATTCATTACTTTTTCAACGATACCATAGTGGTATTCTGTTTAAGTAACTCACTAGTATACGAATTAGAATTTAATTATTACAAGCTAACTAATTGATTTTAAAATATATTTCAACAATCCAGATAAAACCTAAAATTTGTGCTTGACAATCGAGTCAAATTTATCTAATTTCAGTAATAACAGAAATAAAAGAAAAGACTGATATTATGAAATTAACCGCTGTAATGGAAAAATTCATCCTTCATTGGGGGGAAATGGGAACCCGCTGGGGGGTCAACAGAACGGTTGCCCAAATTCATGCGCTTTTGTACTTGTCAAATGATGCAATGGATGCTGAAGATATTGCACAGACACTTGGTGTTGCTCGTTCGAATGTCAGTACCAGTATTAAAGAATTACAATCTTGGGGATTAGTTAAAACGGTTCAGATCATGGGTGATCGACGCGACCACTTTGAATCGTTAAAAGATTTATGGGAAATAACCCGAGTTATTGTTGGTGAACGTAAAAAACGTGAAATAGATCCAACCATTACAGTTCTACGCGAATGTACTCTTGAAGCCAATCATGACACTAAAACAGATACTGCCATTAAATCCAGAATAGAAGATACCCTGGCATTTATGGAAATGATGACAGACTGGTATGAACAAATGAAGGATGTTCCAAGCCCTACCATTAGTAAACTGATGAAAGTTGGCGTTAAAGTAACAGGCTTCTTAAAAAAAACCAAAAAATAATATTTTTTACGCCCAGTAATTTCTGCTGTTACAGAAATTACTGAAATACAAATAACTGCAAGAGGACTAAATAATGAATGCTTTAATTATTTTTACAGGTCAACTTTTCATTACACTTTCCATGAGTGTCTTTATTGTGTACTTGTTAACGCCCTATCTAAAAGAAGTGCTGAAAGATACTTGCGGTACTGAGCACAGCGCAGCATTTTGGGTACGGTTTACCTCGCTAATGATGATAATAGCACCATTGGTGATTGTATTGATTTTTTCAGTTACAAATACGCATGACATTCAACTATCACAGGTCACTCAAATATTAAAACAAACAATTCTTCAAGCTCTGATTGGTGAGTTTTTCGGATTAATTTTAGTCGGTAGAATTATTTTTCGTGCGATTAATACTACAGTGGAAATTGCTCGTATTAATGTAAAGCAACATCCAGCTAATGCGGTAACTCCATAGGTCTGAAATGAATATTTTAATTACCGGAGCTAATGGCTTTATCGGCAGTCACTTAATGATAGCCCTAACACAGCTAGGCCATTATGTGGTTGCTGGGTATCGCCACAAAAATAGCTTTATCAGCGAATCGGCTCAAATAACGTGTATCGAATGTGATTACAATCACTATTCAACACCTGAAAAATGGTCCCTAATACTCGAACGTTATGACATTGATGTGGTGATTAATACCGTCGGTATCATTACTGAAACAATTAGTGCTAAATTTAAAACTATGCACCAAGATGCACCAATCGCATTATTTACCGCTTGCGAAATAACGGGCGTTAACAAAATTATACAAATTTCAGCACTTGGGGCTGATGAATCTGCATTTAGTCAATTTCACCTTAGCAAGAGAAATGCCGATACATTTTTAATGGGCTTAAATAGTAACTGGACTATTGTTATGCCTTCCATCGTCTACGGTATTGGCGCTAAGAGTATGGAATTATTTAAAATCTTAGCTGCACTTCCAATAACACCTTTAATAAATGATGGTAGTCAAACCATTCAGCCCATACATATCGATGATTTTTGTGTCGCAATCGAACAATTAATTTCGTCAGATCAAACCCAGCGTCTTAAAATTAATTTTGTTGGACCAGAGCCTATTACAATGAAACAACTACTGACTCAGTTAAAACAGTGGTTAAAAATCAGTTCTAATCATTATATTAAACTGCCCTATTCGCTTATTTTGTTCATTAGCCGGTTCAGTACGCTCATTTCTATGAATTCTATTTCTACTGATACTGTCAAAATGTTACGCCAAGGAAATTACGCTGATGTTACACCATTTATAAACTATTTTAATTTTACGCCGACTAGCTTGTCGACTATTTTGAAAAGAAATCCAGCGCAACGGGCAGATCGATGGTATTCAAAACTATCAAATTTACAGTATTTACTAAACTTTAGTATCGCCTTTGTTTGGATTTGGACTGCAATTACAACCGTATTCATTTATCCCATTGAATCAAGTCTTAACTTATTAGCACAATTAGGCATTTCTGGTCATGCCGCGATAGTATTACTATATAGCGCAGCATTGATCGATTTTCTATTGGGGCTCGCTGTTTTAGTTTCTTATAGAATAAAATTGATTGGATTAATTCAAATATCAGTAATTTTGAGTTATAGCCTATTAGTTTTTGTATTTATACCTGAGTACTGGATACATCCATTTGGTGCAATATCGAAAAACCTACCTCTGATTATGGCGACCTTAATCATGATGGTATTACACGATTCAAAACAGAGGTGACACTATGGAATACCTAGAGCTAAAGACGATCCATATTCTTAGCGCAACATTATTATTTGGTACAGGTTTAGGTAGCGCTTTTTATAAATGGTCAGTTGATAGAACACACAATATTGAGGCCATTGTTATTACAAATAAACTCGTGGTGTTGGCTGACTGGGTATTTACAACCCCATCCATTATTATCCAAGCGATTACTGGCTTTATTTTACTGTCAAAATTGGGTTACGAATTTCCAACCGATTTTATAAATAACTCGTGGTTATTGCTAGCTATAATTCTTTTTAGTATTGCTGGTTTATGCTGGATACCGGTTGTGATTATTCAGATAAAAATGCATAAGCTCGCAGCCACCGCTCTGTCTTCAAATAAGCCGTTACCCGACAAATACTGGCATTATACAAAAATTTGGTTTTATTTAGGAATTCCCGCGTTTACCGCCATGCTCATTATATTTTATTTGATGATCAATAAACCCATTTTATATTAAAAAGGACTCTCTGATGACACCTTCTCTTGTAAAGAATAATGAGCACATCATTGTTTTTGATGGTGAATGCCTGCTCTGTAACACATCAATAAATTTAATTTTGAAATATGACAAAGCCCAACAATTTAAATTTACATCAACCCAATCAGTGTCTGGCAAGGTTTTATTAGAGTGGTGTCAGTTACCAATCTATCATTATTCAACCATCGTTTATATTAAACACGGTAACGTTTTTTATAAGTCTCAAGCAGTATTGGCCATTGCCTCAGGTCTCACCTTACCTTTTTTCCTTAAATGGCCATTATTAGGATTAAAAATAATCCCACGATTTATTCGTGACGCTGCTTATGAGTTAGTTGCAAGCAATCGATATGCTATTTTCGGTAAAAGTAATCATTGCCATGTTCATTCAAAAGACACCCATAAACGCTTTTTGTAGCGAAAAGGAGATACTATGAAAAATACTGACCCCATCTTTAAACAAATACTCGGTGATAATTGGGATGAGCTCGGCACCGTTATACAAGCTCACTATTTTCTTAAACCGTATTCCGACGATTATATCTGTGTTTCTGGTGAAATGGATGAGATACACCATTCTACAATTGCCAAGCTACTGATACCCTTTGGCTTACTATTTGGAGCTATTGTTCCTTATAATGACAATCAAGTTCCAATCGATGTTCACTATAATTCTAACCCCAACAAAGCCACGCTTTACTGGGATCGTGTTTTTAAATTTAATAAGCATAAAACATTTCATTTTAAGTCTTATATGGAGCAACACTCTGGAAATGAAGTTATTGAATATGTTCGTTTTGGTATTGGAATGAAATTGGCGGTGACGACTGAGAATGATGCTATTATTTTTCATGGTAAAGGCTATGTTGTGAAAATAATGGGCATCAAAATTCCATTACCAATCAGCCTTTTATTTGGAAATGCCTATATAGAAGAACGACCAATAGACAATACTCATTTTTCAATGAAAATGATAATTAAACACCCCTTATTTGGCATTATGTTTCGTTATAGTGGTCAATTTCACTTTTTAACAGTGTAATCATCCAAATTCCAGGTTCGAGCAGCTAAAAAAAGGCAAAAAAAAACCTGCGATTTCTCGCAGGTTCTCTTCAAACCATTAAAACAAATAAGTTTAATTAAACTTTAATGTTCGAAGCTTGTGGGCCTTTTGGTCCTTCTTCCACATCAAAAGTCACTTGCTGACCTTCATTCAATGTGCGAAAACCATCGCTGGCGATAGCTGAAAAATGTGCAAACACATCTTTACTGCCATCGTCTGGAGTGATAAAGCCGAAGCCTTTAGATTCATTAAACCATTTAACGGTTCCTGTTGCCATGTTAATTACCTCTAGTAATATAATAAAATTTAAAAAAAAGTGTTACAAATTATACGAGGAAATTAACAGGAGAAAACTTCTGACAAGAACCAGGATAGTATGTAGCGCTATGCAGTGTAAGCGAATTTTCATCAAAAACATCACACATGTCCATATTATAAAGTACATATTTATAATTTCAAGGATATACTGATATTTTACTTACAGTTACTGAACTTTTTCCGTTTCTTTTAATATAATCGTAACAATTAAGTCACATTTAAAATGTTGATTTGAAGTAATCGGTGAATAGAATCAATTACCGTGTCAAAAATCTAAAAAGTTCATTATCTTATTGATAATTGACTATTTTTAATTCCAAAACTGCTATATACTGCGCCAGCAAACATCGGTGCACAATGGTCTGCACCTAATTTAATGTGGTAATCCTTCTCGATTAACCCTCAAAAATACGAATTAAGTATCCGCCTAGACCATCCCATACGTGAGTAATTCATAATTAGTGGGTAGGCCGTTCTCCGGAGAACATCAACAATGTCATTTGAATCACTCGGACTGAGTTCCGAACTATTACGTGCTATATCTGAAAAAAACTATAGCACACCTACCCCCATTCAAGCACAAGCTATTCCTCTAATACTGGAAGGCCGTGACTTAATGGGGGGCGCTCAAACTGGAACAGGAAAAACCGCCAGTTTTACGTTACCTTTATTGCACCGTTTAATGTCATCTGGTGCACCAAAACAAGGTTCACGTCCAGTTCGCGCCTTAATTTTAACGCCCACACGAGAATTAGCGGCTCAGGTAGCAGAAAGTGTCCATCTCTATGGTAAATATCTGCCCTTAAAATCTACCGTAATTTTTGGTGGCGTGAAGATAAACCAACAAATTCAGAAACTGCGTCAAGGTGTCGATATTTTAATTGCGACACCTGGCCGTCTACTGGATCACGTTGAACAACGTACTGTCGATTTATCTAAAATCGATATTTTGGTACTCGATGAAGCCGATCGAATGCTCGATATGGGCTTTATTCGTGATATTCGCAAGGTTTTGGCGATTATCCCTAAGCAAAAACAAACACTATTATTTTCGGCCACTTTTTCCGATGAAATAAAACGTCTATCGAAAGATTTGTTGCGTTCTCCTGCATTAATTGAAGTTGCACGGCATAACACCGCATCGGAACGAGTAACTCAAGTTGTTCACCCAGTTGATAAAAAACGTAAACGAGAACTGTTATCATACTTAATTGGTTCCAATAATTGGAAACAGATCTTGGTATTTACTAGAACCAAACACGGTGCAAATCGATTAACGGAGCAGCTTATTACGGATGGAATTACGTCGGCTGCTATCCATGGCAATAAAAGTCAGGGCGCACGAACTAAAGCCTTAGCAAATTTTAAATCGGGTAAAGTACGAGTCTTAGTCGCAACTGATATAGCCGCACGTGGTCTTGATATTGACCAATTACCTCATGTCGTCAATTATGAGTTACCCAATGTTGCAGAAGACTATGTTCATCGCATAGGACGAACCGGTCGTGCGGGTAATGAAGGTGAAGCAATGTCTTTAGTGTGTGTCGATGAGTTAAAATTACTTCGCGATATTGAACGTTTAATAAAACGTGATATTCCTAAAGTAGTGTTTGATGACTATAAACCCGATCCAACTATTAAAGCTCAGCCCATTAATATGGGTGGCCGTGGTAGACCTCAAAATAGCTCGCGCAAGCCCAGTGGAAGAAACAACACATCCGCTAAAAAAGCAGACTCACCTTGGAAAAAGAAACGTTCCAGTAGTAATAATAGGTCAAATAACCAAAACCAGTCTGGTAACCGAACTAGTAATAATTCACAAGGCAACAGATAGATAAAAATGGTAGGGTGAAACCCACCCTACCACTTTGTTAAACTGCAACTATGAAAAAAATTGCAATTTTCGTTGATGTTCAAAATATCTATTACACCACTCGCGAAGCCTATGGCCGACAATTTAATTATCGAAAAATTTGGCAACAAATTAGCGCTCAAGGCAATATTATTTCAGCCAATGCTTACGCCATTAAACGTAATAATGAAGGACAATTAAAATTTCAAGATGCTCTTAGGCATATTGGTTTTGAGGTAAAACTAAAACCTTACATAACTCGAAGTGATGGTTCAGCCAAAGGTGATTGGGATGTCGGCATTACTATTGATATTATGCAGACTGCCCAAAGTGTCGATACTGTAATATTATTATCAGGTGATGGTGATTTTGATTTATTACTACAGAGAATCAATCAAGATTATAATGTTACTACAGAAGTGTATGGAGTACCAACGTTAACAGCTAATTCACTTATAAACGCTGCAACTGTCTTTCACGAAATTAATAATGAACTATTGTTATAAATAATTTATCCATTTAGATTTCCAACTAATTTTGAATCCCCGGTACTTTATTACAGGTAAGCTCGACCAAAGTAATATCATCACTTTGATGACGGTTTCCCGTAAAGTCATCAAGCTCAGAAAGTACTTTGTCATAACGATTTAATTTATTAGAAGTTAAAATTTCTTCTAAACGTTTTTCGCCAAACATTTCATGTTTAGTATTTTCGGCCTCAATTACACCATCAGTATGTAGATAAATTTTGTCACCTACCACAACGTCATACTCTTTATATTGTGCCTCAAACTTAGTATCGCTCAATACTCCTATGGGTAAATTTTCTGATTTAATCGTTTCTTTGATCTTGCCATTGTCTGCAATAATATAACACTCAGGCATACTGCCCATCCAAATTTTAATTTTATCGCATTCTGCATTAAGTTCGAGCAAGGTCACTGCAAAAAACATATTTGTCGGCATTAACATATTGAGGTGACGGTTAAATTCATATGCGATGGTATCAATAGAAAAACCATGTTTAACCATTTTAAAGAAAACCATCGATACCGGTAATGTTCCCATCGCTGCGGTTAAACCGTGTCCAGAAAAATCACCAACCATTAATATCAGCCCCCCATTGGGTTTTCGCTCAGCAAGAAATAAGTCACCGCTAAATGTTGACATTGAAGATAAATGAAATTTTATAATATTTTCATCTAAAAAACATTGTTTTAAAGCATTATCAAAATAATTCTCAATCAATAATTGTTCATATTCTAGTCTTTGGTTGTAAATTTTAAGCTCTTCATTTTTATCATTTAATTTTTTTGTTAACTCTCTAATTCGTAAGTGTGCATTTAATTTTGAACCTAAAAGTTCGATTGAAAATGGTTTACTAATAAAATCATCCCCACCAGATGCTAATGATTCTGAAAGTGAATCTTCTGTTGAGAGAGCTGTAATAAATATTATCGGTACATGATTTTCAGTTGCTAATGATTTTATTTTAGTAGCCGATTCATAGCCATTCATTACGGGCATGTTGACATCCATAAGAATTAGATCAGGCATTTCATCTGTAAATTTTTGTATTGCTTCGTCACCATCGTTAGCCTCAATAACATCACAGTCTCGAAATGACTTTATCATTTTTTTTAATAACTTTCGATTTACTTGCAGATCATCAACTATTAATATTTTATCCATATTTAAAGCATCCTATATACGTCCTTTTCAAACTTCAAAAAAGGTAGTTCCTGAGTAATACCAAAACAATAGTGATAAAGCTAAGCTTATATACACTGTTTAACCGCATATAACGTAACCTAACTTTTCCTTTACAACATTATTTTCAGGGTAAACTCTATTTAGTAATTTCAGCTAAATTCAATTTCAGTATAATTAACCAGTAAATTAAGCTTTTTTAGTGACATCATTAACCATCTATATCGACTGATAAAAGTAAAACTTTGATTTTAAAACTTATTATGGAATAAAAATAAAAAATGACGTTTCAGATTCAGGACAATAAAAAACTAACTTTAAAAAACGCGAAGTTTTTGTGGATATAGACTTATAATTTATCTAAACAGCAAACCATTTATCTGATAAATTTTATATTTCCTTGCTAATGATACTTGTCAGAAACCCTATTTCTAAGTAATGATGACGATATAATTATGAGTTAAATTTGTTATTTGGTTGTGATATTTTTTTTAAATTAGTCAACTATACTGCATAAGGAATCAATAACACATATATAAGTGTGTACTTTAAACATGATATAACATCATGAAATTTAACAAAATGTGAGGAATATAATGACAACACGAAGAAAATTTACCACGATTGCCCTAGCCACTGCAGCAGCTGCAATGTTCTCTGCCGCTCCGATTACTGCTGTACAAGCAAGTAGCGATGCTGGTATACACTGTTTTGGTGTGAATAAATGTAAAGGCCATAACGATTGCAAAACTGGTTCAAATGCCTGTAAAGGAAATGCATCTTGTAAAGCCAAAGGGTTTGTAACAATGTCAAAACATGCTTGTGAAGAAATTGGTGGGTCAGTCGGTAAACCAAAGAAATAAGCTATCAATAAAGCTTGATTCAAGGTCGGCTGGTGCTTTAACAAAGCAATAAAGCATCAGTCAATTTTGAACGTTTGCCAATAATAAAAAATTTACTAGTACTAATTCCGGGGTAACAATCATGTTAAAAACCAATCACTCTCAAGATCGGCCTTATTTAGGTTATGGGCTGGGTTTACGCAAAGATCACTTTGAAACGGTATTAGCAGAGCGACCCAATGTAGATTGGTTTGAAATCATCTCTGAAAACTACATGGTGGATGGCGGCAAACCGTTAAATTACTTAGACCGCATTCGAGAACACTACCCAATGGTAATGCACGGTGTCTCCATGTCGATTGGCAGCACTGAGGCATTAAATTTTGATTACCTTAAACAATTAAAAGTGCTCTTTAAACGCGTTGAACCTGCCTGGTTTTCTGACCATTTATGTTGGACAGGCGTTAATGGTGTCAACTTACACGATTTAATGCCCATGCCTTACACCGAAGAAGCTATCAAACATGTTGTTGATCGTGTTAGTCAAGTTCAAGATTTTATGGGACAACAAATGCTATTAGAAAATGTATCAAGTTATATCAGTTATTATGACTCACAAATAACAGAATGGGAGTTTTTAACTGAAGTTGCCGAACGTGCCGACTGCCTTATTTTATTGGATATAAACAATGTATACGTTAGTTCCTATAACCATAATTTTAATCCGAACACCTATTTGGAAGCCATTCCAAGTGAGCGGGTTTATCAATTTCACTTAGCCGGTCATGTCCATGAAAATAACTTAATCATTGATACCCATGATCAACCCATATCTGATCCTGTCTTTGAGCTATATGCTTCTGCGGTACAACAATTTGGCCGCGTATCTACTATGATAGAGCGTGATGATAATATTCCACCATTATCAGAATTACTAATTGAATTACAACAAGTACGTGATATTGCTGAACACCAATTTGAATCTCAACAAAAATCATTAACGGCTTAATTGATTATGAATCAACTTTCTAAATTACAGCAATTATTCCAAGATAGTGTGTTACATGAGGGGCATCCATTGTCCATTTCATGGATTAGCGCAAATGGCCGAACTGATCCTCAATCACAGTTATCAGTTTATTCCTACGCTTATAAGGCACGATTACAGGAAGTATTAACCAATGACTTTCCTGCAATGTTAATGGGCATTGGGGATGATGCATTTACGAAATTAGCCACTGATTACATAGATGCATATCCATCACAGTATTTTAGTTTACGAGAATTTGGTAAACACATGCCCGATTTTATTTATAACGCCATTCAAAAAGAGCAAGTGTATCAAGATAATCTTTGGCTCTATGAATTAAGCTTATTTGAATGGACCTTAGGACAAAGCTTTGACTCAGCTGATGCAGAATTATTTAAGGAAAACGATATGGCCATCATTCCAGCCGAATCTTGGCCCGACTTAAAATTTGACATTCACCCATCAGTGCAACGGCTCGATTTAGAATGGAACACGCCTCAACTGTGGCAAGCATTAACAAGTGATACGCCAACACAGGTCTCTGCCCAACTTGAAACCAAAAATCCATGGTTGTTTTGGCGTAAACAGTTAGTCACGCGATATCGCTCGATACAAGCCGACGAACAGTTAGCCCTGGATAGTTTACTGCAAGGAAAAAACTTTAATGCTATCTGCCTGTCACTCACCAGCATCATGAGTGATGAAGAAGTACCGATGTGTGCCGCGGGCTTTTTGAAAGGCTGGATATCACAAGGTTTAATCAGTGGTGTGCATTAGTTACTCAAGACCAACCTAAAATTTTATTTTCCAAAACTGCGCGAACGTTAACACCGCTAAGCATAATCGAGCCGAATCAAAAATATCATAAATTGTTGATTTTAATAGAAATGAATGAATATTAAATCGCGTTTTACAAGAGTCAACATTTTGCTTAACACGACTCAATAGCATCAAGTAACAACGTCAACTGTTCAGCATCATTTACCCCTGAGAGAGCAATCTGTTTTTGCAGCAGCGCGGTTGCAGCATCTTTTTTATCAAGGTGCTGAAATAATAAATTTGCTTCTAACATAAGATGTTCATGTCCCAGAAAATTAGCCTGATACCGGGCTTTAAAGTTGTTAATAATGTAATAAGCCAGAGCAAATTTATTAAGACTGATGGCCTCATGAGCCAGCATAAGTACCGTACTGGAATCGGGTAATAAGAATTTTTTATCTTCTTTAAAACAAAGAGTCATAATTCGAATTGCTGCGCCCATTTTGCCCGTTTCTAGGTACAAATTAATGAGTAAGCGCCCTGCACAAAAATAACTGCGTTTTTTTCGCCAATCGCCAATATCGCTAAATAATTCTTCAAATGTTTCTGGGCTTTGAGCATTAAATTCATAATTTTTTAATAACAGCAATACGGCTTCACTTGAATTGCCGGTTTGAACGTATTTGTGTAGTCTATCTTTATATGCCTGCCATTCCTTACGTGCCGCTGATTCACGATGCTCACTTTGAATACGTCGTTGATCCCCCATGGACGAACTCATGCGGCTACCCGCATCTTGGCGTAAAGCACGAACGTTTTCTATTTCATCGTCCAATTCTTCCTGAATATCATCGCGTCTCGTTTTAAACCAAAACCGTGCTATTAAATAGCCCGAGATGCCACCCGAAACGTGTGCCAGCAAATTAACACCACCATTTTCAGTTCGTGAAAATAAATCATAAACATCCCAGGCGATGTACCAAAAAGCCAAAATCCAGACAGGGACAAAAATCCGTCGAATATAGAAAAGGAACCAAATTAATGTCCTAATACGCGCCTTGGGCATCATAAACGCAGCAAATCCAATCATTCCCATCACTGAACCTGACAACCCAAGAGTTGGAATTTGGGAGCCATCATAAAGAGACACCAAGGAATACAACACTCCACCCACAAACTCAATTGCGACAAAAACAGTTATAAATTTTAATTTATTACCAATTAATATTTCTAAGGCTGGAGTAAATGCAAAAAAGAAAATTAAGTTAAAAATGATGTGCGACCAGCTTGCATGGGACAATGCCGAGGTCAGCATTTTAAACGGGTTAAATGTAAAGGGATAATACATGAGGTTAACATCCAGATTTCGGGGTGCTCCCTCATACAAAAAATCATTGTAGTGTTCTAAGTCATACTTAACGTGTGTTTTAAGTTCCTTACGGCTTTCGTCCGATCGGTAGTTTTTAAGATAATAAGCCTCCCAATCATCAATGTCATATTCATTATGCATCATGGATAAAGTCTGGCGACAATAACGCCAGCTTGATGTCATTTCATCATGGCGTTTTACATATCCATCAGGATTGTGAATTGAATCGCAATAACTATCGACAGCAATAGCAATATTCTCACGATTATTAATTTGAAATAGAAAAATAACGACACACAAAATTATAATCGTGAACGTAACATACGGAATACGATCCAATCGTAATGCCGTACTATAAGGTAATATCAGCATGGAGATATTGACTCTAAAAAGTATCAGTACCATTAAATTTGGCACGGTAAAATGAATTAAACGTTACTAAATAATTAAGTCTGCTTAAAAAAGCAATTGGCATCAATAACGTATTTTTGTTTTTTTATATATGCCTACATTTATACATAAATAGGCAACACGAGCAACAACTCAATGGTACCGGCTCAACTTAATGTCATTTTATTGACTTTAAAATTGATTTCAACCAAAAACTTTTAAATTATTATTAATATCACGGCTCTGTTTAATAAGCGCATTGTTATCGGCCGTATTGTCAAAACACGCAGCAGATTTAGCCAATCGATCGTATAACACCACATTGACAGAAGCGGCTAGGTTCATGCAACCAATGGTTGGGATATAAATAACCGAATGGGCCTGATCTATAATTGACTGATTAATTGTCCCATCTTCTGGACCGAACACGTACAGTACATTTTCGGGATGCGAAAATTGAGTTAATGATGTCGCATTTTCAGCAAACTCAACACACACGATAGTTTTATTGAAAACAGCATCTTCAATTAAACACGAGACTTCTGTTAATGGTATTCCCTTACTCACCTTGCGGTGCATATCCGGTAAGTCAGGATTGCGCATTAAAGCGCGAGGATAACGCTTGCCCGTATAAAAAACATTGTCGACTTGAAAATTACCCGCGGCACGCATAACCGAACCCACATTATCGGGGCTTTTTGGATTAACTAATCCAATGCTTACATTTGATTTGTTCATTGATTCATTCATCGATTTAATCGGTATATTGAAAAAGAGAGGGATAAAAAATGATAATACTGCATTTACGCAATAATAAGGGGAGTTGGTTTTGATCTATCGCATTATATCGAGAGAATAAGCGTAAATATCGGCTTATAGTGAACAACTCAATAGCATCCCCTTATTTTGAAAATAAGGGGATGCTAATCTAAAGCTGTAATATTACGCAGCTTTACTGCCAATTCTACTAACATTAGAAGCCATTGCTGGTTTTTTTGCTTTTTTCTTTTTAGCTTTAGGTTTGTTCAGTACTTTGTCTACCGCAACTAAAGACTTATTGTAAGCGGTGGTACGTTTCGCTACTGATTTTAATGTATTCAATTCGTCTGAAGTTGCCGTTTTTAGAGCCAAAATCTTAGCGGCATCTTTAATAATTGAATTTAATTCTTTCTCAATCGCTTTTAATGCTTTTTTATTATCAGCAATTGGCGATTTTTTTGCCTTAACTGAAGCATTTTTCTTTTTCTTTGCCAAAACAGCTTTTTTCTTACTTAAGCGTTTTGCTTCCTTGGATAATTTTTTATTATCTTTATCAACTATCGAGATAGAATTAGCCGTGTTATCAGCAATGGAGCTTAATACTGAAATTGCACTATCAACTGCGTTAACTAATGCTTCGCCTTTTACTATTTTTTTCTTTGCTTGTGCCATTTTTATGATCCTTAATTTTTAAACTGTGGTAATTATAGACAATAAAAAAATAAAATGCATTATTTTATCTTT
>CAYQUC010000034.1:27577-35447 GCA_964420605.1 uncultured Thioalkalispiraceae bacterium
CTCACTTTTCAATTAAACGAATACCGTCTTTGGCGATATTGATAACTTTTTGCTTATATAAACGACCAATGGCTTTTTTAAATGCAGCTTTACTCATTCCGAATAATCTGGAGATTAATTGCGGGTCGGATTTATCATGAACCGCCAAAAAGCCATTTTCTTTTCGTAATGAGTTCAAAATCACGCTTTCATTCTTATCCCGTGTGACTTGTCCACCTTGCAGGGTTAAATCAATCCGCCCATCCGGTCGAACGTGCTTAATATAACCTGAAATAATCTGACCAAAACTCAAACGTTGATGCACCTCATCTGTATACAACACTCCCCAGTGGCTATTATTCACAATTGCTTTAAAACCCAACTCAGTACTATTGGCAATAATTAGATTCACCGCTTGTTTTGCTTTAAATTCATGCGGTTTTTCATCGTCCAAAAATTTATCAATTTTTGATGATGCGGTAATTCTATCGTCAATCTTATCAAGGTATAGGTGCACTAAATACGACTTACCTACTTCCATCGGCCGATGTTGTTCCGAAAAAGGTACCATAAGATCCTTATCCAAGCCCCAATCCAAAAAGAAACCAACCTCTGTTTTAGCCAATACCTTCAAATACGCAAATTCACCTACCTTTGCCTTGGGTTTTTGTGTGGTTGCTATGGGGCGATCTTCCGAATCAAGGTACAGAAATACCTCTATAGTATCGTCCACAGAAAGCGTTTTTGGCGCATGTTTTCGTGGCAACAACACCAATCCAAGCTCACCCGCTTCCAGAAAAAAACCAAAATCGGTACGTTTCACTACGTTTAAATAATATGTCTGACCTACTGAAATCATTTTTATCTCTACTGTAAAATTCTAAAATTTAGTATATATGCTGTATCAAAATTATATGTCATATTGACTAGTGATGATATTTAATAAAATACCACCCTAGTGGACAGTATTTAGTGCAAACAACATTTTTTGTATTTTTTACCACTACCGCACGGGCATGGATCATTTCGACCAATTTTATGTTCATTCGTATAAGGCTGTTGAGCCTCGCCACCCCCCTCCAATGCAATCTGTATACTACGTCCCAAGTGTGCGTAACTACTCATCGCATTAGCAAATAAATCCAACATTTTATCCGCCAGCTCATCTAATGTTTGTTTTTTATTTTGTAAAAATTCGTTTAGATAACTTTTTGCCAGCCGCTTGCTCGAAAAAAACGTCAGAATCATTAAACTACTGTCCAAATCCTCTTGCAGCTCATCGACAATATAAGGCTCCCAAAGCTCGGTCAACCAACTATGGCCAAGTAAAAATCCGTTAGCCCACTGCCCCAGTGCTGAATCCTTACCGATATTATCACTCGACGGTGATCGAATACTAATGTCAGCATCCAATTTACTATTTCCGGTCATTACCTGTGCGTTAGTATCGTTATACAACTCCAGCAAAGCCTGCAAAACTGTTTCAGCTTCTTCTATTGTCCCATAATTTTCGTCCTGCTCATTAAAAATTAATGGTAACCATTCAGAAGGCGTTATCATCTCTGGAGAACACGCCAGAGTATAAAAAAAACCTTGCACAACATGAAAAGTCAGTGTGCCCTCAGGTCTTTGTGGCGCAGCAAGAAATGTGGTGAGTAATTGGTTTATATTTGTTGTCATATTTGTACTATCTGTATGCGAGATTTAAAGAATTAGAAATAAAACTTATTAATAGTAATATTGTATAAAATACAGTTATATTCTCCCCTATATTCATTCTTTTGTGTAACACATTAGTTCCAATCGCTATCAGGCATAAAATCAACAATAAGCCCATGCGGCAATTAATATTGTCTTCCATTGACTCTTTAAATCCACGTTCCCGAATACGTTTTTGAAATTTAAGCCATCCAGGATATCCAACGACATGAGTCACTAAATCAACATCGTCAGTATATCGCACAGCTTCTTTACTATAATTGTCGGTAATAAGTAACCTCGTTGTACAGCCACCTAAAAAAGCAACTTCTTGAAGCACTCATCACCCAAAGCTTGGACAACCGTAACCAACATTACCTGTGATTGATTAAACGCATTCATCCCCGCAACGTTTTTTTCAATTCTTTGGCTGCAAAAGCACGCCCAGCACCTAACCGAATAGCATCAACTAAAGCTAAAAACTCATATAGTCTTGGATCTTTTTTTACTGCCATTGGAACAGTTTTATACAATGGCACCACAGATTGGCCTTTCTCGTTACCCAAGGCATCAGGCCACACATAAATATACTCACCAGCAGTCATCAATTTACCTTTTAAGACAGGAGCCGCAATTGAAGTCGGTATCCCTCGAACAATCGCAGAAGGATTAGCAGGAAAAACATATTTAATCCCATGAACGATAAATTCTAATAAGGCTCTGATATTTGTTTTCGGAAGTTTACTTTTTCGATCCAATTTAGCCATTCCAACAGACATGCACCTCCTTAAAGAGGCATTCACTTCAGATTTACTAATACCAGTTGATGATTCTAAACCACGATTTAATATGCTTCAGATATAGATTGAGTTAAGTTTTCTCCAATAACATTATCACTGTCATTCCAAACCTCACAGTCTGACATAACCAACCCCCGAAATGGATCCAATTGATAACCATCACTCACCCTAGCCTGTTGCTCTAAACTCACTAATTTAAGTAATATAAATATATCCTGACTTTTCATGGGTTATAACGCTTGTCCTTTGTCCTCAAACACAGGACAGGTATTATAGAGAATCTAACATATGTCAAGCACATTCAATATGTTAGCAATGGTACTTTTAGAGGCCTAATATACAGTTACTTGCCCCTGCGTTTTGCTTTAGTTGTCGCCGGAGCCTGCAATGGATTATCCGGCCAGTGGTGTTTGGGATAACGTCCTTTGAGATCTTTTTTGACTTCATGATAAGAGGCCTGCCAAAATCCGGCGAGGTCTTGAGTGATCTGTACCGGCCTTCGTGCTGGAGAAAGTAAATGCAACAGTACCGCGATTTTTCCATCTGCGATATGTGGCGTATCAGCAAGACCAAACATTTCCTGTAAACGCACCGCCAATACTGGTGGAAAGTGTGTGTAGTCAATCCGAATGTTTGAACCACTAGGAACATTAATATGGGTCGGCACCAAATGATCGAATCGTTGCTGTTGTTCCCATGACAGTTGTGACAGCATCATGCTATTTAGATCCAAACGTTCAAGATGCGACAAACGTGATTTATTATTAAGATACGGTTTCAACCAAGTTTCAAGTGAAATCAGTAACGTCACATCACTCACGTCTGGCCAGTTACTATCAATATGGTCAAACACAAATTTCATGCGAGCCTGCAACGTACGCGTTGCATCCGTCCAAGGCAAACAGTTAATGCCCCGTGTTCGAATACCTTCCAACAAAGCACAAGCCATCGCATCCTGTTCGACATCCGCCCAAGGTTCATCATCGATAACAATTTCACCGATGCACTGTTGTGTTCGTGCCTGTACACAGGCATTTCGATCATCCCAGTATACTACTGATCGAATGTGGATGAGATCACTGAGATAAAGCGCTAAATGTTCACTGTGCAGGCTGGAAGCCAAAAAGATACGAGCTTCACGTGCACCATTAAGATGCGCCGCTACAATCAATTCCTCCATGCACAGCGGATCCCCTTCATTTAAAATCGCACCACGACCATTACTCAACAGATAACGCGATGAGTTATTCCGACGAACACCAATCCGATCTGGATAAGCGTATGCTAGCACTACGCCTAAAAGCTTTAAATCATCCATCGAATTAGTGACCTGTAACTGACGTTGCCACTGCTTAGCGGATACTTGTACTTGTCGTAATGCAGATTGATCAATATCGTGAGGTGTGGTTTTATTATTTTTGGACTTATCACGCAGAATTTCAACACGCCAGAGCAGATCACTCTCGCGAGCTGCGGATCCACGAAGAACATCACGTTCACTTAAAATAGCTGCAACTTCACATGCAAGTACTCCAGCATCAATGGTTTTCGCGCGCAACATCATGTGCGCAAGACGTGGATGTGCCCCCCATTGTGCCATCGCCTTACCATGCTTAGTGATCCGACCGTTAGAGTCCAACGCGCCCAATTGCTGTAATAAATCGTTGGCTTGCGCTACATGTGGCGCGGGCGGTGGATCGATCCAACGTAGATCATTCACATCAATAACTCCCCACTGCGCGAGTTCCAAAATCAACGGCGCAAGATCGGCATCGAGTATTTCAGCCGTGCTATGTTTTAATAGATGCGTACTCTGCGACCACAAACGATAACACACACCTTCCTGCAATCGTCCGGCTCGACCGCTTCGTTGCTCGGCATTGGCCTGCGAAACCGCCAGGGTCACCAATTGCGTCATGCCAGTGTTGGGATCAAAATGAGGAATACGAATCAAACCACTGTCGATCACGATACGAATGCCTTCAATCGTCAAACTTGTTTCAGCAATTGCACTGGCAATAACTATTTTACGTTTTCCCTCGGAAGCCGGTTGAATTGCAGCGTCTTGCTCTACTGCGGTGAGTTGACCAAACAGCGGCGCAATTAAAATATTTTTAATTAGTCCTGCCGCCTGCAAACCTTCCTTCAATGCCGATGCCACTTGACGGATTTCACTGGCTCCAGGCAAGAACACCAACATACTACCGTGTTCTTTGTCTAATACCGTAATGATGTGCTGTGTTAGTTCCGCTAAAAAAGCACGTCGCTCACGTTTAAAATTGTTGCTGAGTGCCTGATGCCGAATCACCACAGGATAACTGCGCCCTTCACTAGTGATGATAGGCGCATCAAATAACAGTTTAGAAACGGCTGCGCCATCGAGCGTCGCCGACATAACAATGATTTTCAAATCTTCACGCAAGCCCTGTTGCGAATCGATGCACAGTGCCAAACCCAAATCAGAATTCAGATTGCGCTCGTGAAACTCATCAAAAATCACAACGCCATAATTTTCTAAAGACGGATCGTCCTGTAACATTCGAGCTAAAATGCCCTCGGTCACTACTTCAATCTTAGTTCTTGAACTGGTCTTATTATCAAGGCGAACTCGATAGCCCACCGTTTCACCAACACGCTCCCCCAGAGATGCCGCCATAAAACGCGCAGCCGCACGAGCAGCAATGCGACGAGGTTCAAGCATGATAATTTTTTTCGACCCCAACCAGTCAGATTCAAGTAATGCCAATGGCACACGCGTCGTTTTACCCGCGCCAGGCGGTGCCTGAACAACAACGCTCTGACTTTTGTTCAGTGTTGTGAGTAGTTGAGGGAGAAGTTCATCTATTGGAAGGGACATAGTGATTTATAGTAACGTTTAAAATAGTTTATCTTTACAACAGCTCATCTAATTTACTTAACTTATTCATATAAAACCGTTCATTCCAAAGTTGAAGGCTCTTTTGCTCTATTGGTTTTAAAAATCGCTTTACATCATCAGCAGCATCTTGCCAATCAACCGAAGAAATTTTTTCTTTTAATTCGGTTATTAACCATTCACGATCAACGTTTAAATCCTGCCCTTGCCACTTTCCATATTGTACAATCGCATTTTTTAACAATAATAAATTTGGGGTTACACTTTGAGCAATATACCAATTAAAGTCATACCAATACCGACCTTTAAGATAAGGTCGACACAATAGAGCATGCATCTTTAATGCAAAATTACTGCTTAAATCTTGGTGTCCAACTTCAAAGTCCACAGGAAAATCAAGATACATAAATTCAAAGCCAGAACCCGCAGGTGGAACACAATCAATTTCTAATTTAATCTTTAATTTGCGCCCACTTTGATTGTCCATAAAACTTAAATTCAGTTGATTTGCAATCGACGACTCTTTAATAACAGCTGCCTTAACATTTCTATCCATTGATGATTTATCAAGTACTTCAAGCTCAATGCCAAATTCTCTACAAACATCATTTAAGTTATTTAAATAAGGTTGCCATGAAAAATCAGGATCTGGTTTTAATAAAATAAAATCGATATCTTCTGAAAACCGCGATAAACCATACAATATTCTTAAACTAGTGCCACCTTGAAATGCAGCCACCTCAAAAAAATTAACTTGCCATAGACCAAATAAAATTATCTCTTGAACAATTTCCTTAAGCGCATTTTCTTCTTCAATTAAGTTCGAGGCATTATAAGTAATTAATCTTTTTTGAATTAAATCAATCATGACTCTAGCTCTCTTAATAATGCTTCAATAAACTGTTGTTCCCGCTTGCCTTTGTAAACATCGAATAACACAGTGATTTTATTTAATGGGATAACACGAATAAGTTCCTCATCGATACGCAAACCAGACACTAAATACCCTAAGCCTTGCCAAGGCAATTTACGCAAATAAACCAAATCCAATAATGCACGCATGGGTTCAGCGACTAATGCAATTTGATGTTGCAGTTCATGCCGTGCTACAGCTTGAAGAAATTGCCCCGGCCTAACAGTCATCCGATGAAACTCAAATAACCCAAAATTAGCATTGGTAAAATTCATGGATTTACCACCATGAGTCATACTCAATGTAGAATGAACAGCTTCAGGAATCCAATGATGAAAACTTAATGCGGTTTCAGCTGATACATAACTGCCGGGTTGCCACTGCTGAGCTAATGCAAATGGATGGACAGGATATTGACGGTATTTGTTAGCCAACACATATAAACCCCGCCGAGCTTTTAAAAGCTCTTGGGATTTAATTGCTCGATTAACTAAACCATAACGCCGAGCATCACCCCCACTAATTAAGCGGTCAAGCTGGTGAACAGACAAAAAACGATCGGCATTTCCAGAATCGATGATAATTTCGGTTAGTGGAGTCATATGTAAATAATTACAGAAACTTTCATATAATGCAAGTATCTAGAAATATTAATTACGTGATATTCATCCGTTTACATCCATAATAAAATTTCAAAGTCTACCTAACCTATTGATTATTAATGTTATATTTTGGTGAATAAAATACCCTAGCAACTAAAGTTAACTCATTCCTAAAGCAAGCCACTCTGCGCATCCAGTTTCTTGATTGATACCGGTATTGAGGTCTTTAACTCCTGCGCGAATAGCGACACCCGCATTTCTTCCATCATCCAGCGATAATGTTCCCATTCCGGGTCGAGCCTTTGTGCGGGATCATCACTAATCTGCGGATAAATTTTGTTCCAGTGCTTCTGCCCTTCTGCCTGTCGTTTCTTATCGGCATTCAGTGAACGTTCTAACTTATCCAGTCGCAGGTTAACGGCCTCAAAATAACGTGGCAAATGTTTCAGCCATTGACGTGGCGTGGCGCTAATAAATCCTTCATAAACTAGGCATTCCAATTGTTGCTTGATATCCTTGACTGCATCAAACCAGCTTAGGGGAATATTTCCCTGTAGGCGCTTGGCTGCTTTATGATGTTGCATAAGAGTTGCATGCATCATGTCACAAATTTCATTCGAAACTTTCTGCAGTTTTATTCGAGCTTCATCAGCAAGTTCGTTAAAAACTTTTTGTGAACGAATATCGTCAACATCGTCAAACAGTGCCGCGTCAATGATGGCATCCTCCAAATCCTGCAGCAGGCTTTGCTTATTACCGATGGAAACATAATACAATTGTATTTTATCGAGATGCTGTAGGTTCTTACGCAGGTACTTCATTTCCTGTCGTGCCACCAGTCTAAATAAGCGGCGTAAACCCGGGCGCATCAATTCCTTCGCCTGCGCTTCATCCGTGAACAAACGCACGGCAACGCTCTCTCCCGTCTGACTATCATCAACAATGGCAGGGTAAGTACGGATCACCAAACCATGTTGTTCCAGCTCAACGAGTTCGGGCAAAT
>CAYQUC010000035.1:0-34701 GCA_964420605.1 uncultured Thioalkalispiraceae bacterium
GTCAACGCAAACAGTAAAACAATAAACGCTAAAAAACCATACTTGATAATAAATAATACGTCACTCATAACAAACCCTAAACCTATACATTCAAACGGTAATGCGCATAAAATAATTTTTATGCTTTGAAGGAAGAAATTGGAGACTATGCTATTCGATTGTTACATCGTTTAGTTAGTCTGCGATTATTATTAATATAAGAAGTGAGATATTTCTTCGCGTAACTAAATTAAATAATTTTTTAAACTAAAATTATTATTTGTATGAATTATATACTACGGATCATTATATACAGTGTCAATCGTACTTTTATAAAATTGATAATTATATCTCGTGTTATTCGTAAAAATAATTTAATTGTGGAAAGGAATAATCGGTATTCTTTTTTTGTTCGGTTTAAACGTTTTTATCGGTTTATAGCCTAAATTTAAGAGTATTTAAATTTTTTGTATTTAAATAAATAGATGATGATTATTTGCTAAATAATATTATAGTTTTAAATTATCAAATTAATATATCTAAAACACTACTTTAGTTTTTTATAAAAAACATGAGTGAAACATTTTTTATGAGAGCTGAGAAATTGAACTTTAATCATAAATTTGTTTGTTGTAATTAATGATTTGTTGTTAATATTCAGATACTTACGGGGTAAGTCAGGTCTGTAGTTACAGTGTTCCAAAGTGGTGATTTTAAAGCTGTTCTTTTACCAAAAAAGTTTCAATTTGACGTGCATGAAGTTGAAATTTTTAATCAATTAACTTCAATTGAGTTACCTTATTAAGAGTCGGCCTCTGCTTGTTTTTTAGAGGTTTTAAAAATTAAATATCAAACGATATTGTAACCACAATTAAAATTCGATAATTGGATTTACTTTCGAAACGTTAAAAATTTAATTCTGAGTATTTCAGTCGTCGATATATCTAGCTCAATGAAGCCTGGTAAGAGTTATATTTAAACACTTTATCCTGCAACACATAAACAGTATTAGTTGTATTGTCGATGGAGAATGCGCGCAGCGTGTTCCAGTTGCTCCCAATACTTGGGGGTTTGTTAGGCTCGACATTAAACAAAAATTGTCCGGTTTTACTGTAGGTTTTGATTTGCGGCAACAAACCCGGAGCATAAGCAGATAGTTGATCATCTGTTCCTATGGATAAATGGGTTAAGGTAATTAAAAATTGGGTGTCTGATTCATCCTTAATATTCCAGTCGTTTACATAGGTTCCATCACTGGTGTATTTTTTGATTTTTTTAAGCGAAAAATCACTAATGAAAACCTCACCAATTGAGTTAACGGCAATACTAGTGATGCCAACGAACATAGCATCTAGATTACCATTACCGCCCCATTCGCGAATGAAGTTTAAATCAGAATCGAAGTGTTGGACGCGATAATTTTTAGCCGCATCAACAACCAATATGTCACCATTAACGGGATTGACGGTGATTAACTGTGGGACATTAAAGTTATAATTTTGATCATTCCAGCCGCCCCATTGTGATAGATAGTTCCCGTCGGTATCAAAAATTTGTACTCGCCTGTTGATGGTGTCTGTGATTAATATTCTGTTTTTGACTACGTCAAAAGCCATTTGAAATGGAAATGCAAACTCACCATCACCAATTCCCCAGCTACCCCATGTTGTGAGTTCCGTTCCACTTGGGTCGTATTTTACAATTTTTCCGACAGCAACGTCGTTGACATAGATATTACTATTATTATCAAGCGCCATTGATGTTGCCGCGATTAAGTTATCGGCAACGCTACCATTTGTACCAAACACGGTTTCAGGTGAGACAATAACAAGTTGTTGGTTATATAATTTTTCAGCCGGTGGTGATACGCCATCAATTAATTGAACGCCAACTTTACTTTTAAATATGACTTCATCATTGGTGGTTTGTGTTTGTTGATCGCTAAATTGTAATTGGTAATAATCGTTTAATGTTGGCGTTTTTTTTGATAATGATATTAATTTTAATTGCGTGGCCCCTGTCATTCTTGGCCATAAAAAGAAAATTTGTGATACGGCTAGCAGTAAATTACTAAGGGCTGTTACAAAATTACCGCCTTCTAGCCAGACTGAATCGACTGATAGTGCAATATCATTTTTTTCTAAGTTGTTAAATGGATTAAAACCTTCGGTGAAGATGCTCGTTTTTATCATAATTGCGTTTGGTGTATTTAACGATGGGTTTAGTCCGATAACGTTTAAACCTGCCGATCCCGCAATTGGGAACCGACTATAAAGGAAACCATTGTTTAATGTTACTTGAATGTTGTTTTGTGTTTGTACTGAATAATAGGAGCTAATATCATCAAACGAGCTAGAAAAATAACGTGATACTGGGCCGTAGATATTGATGGCTTGCATTGCTTTGCTCAATAAATTTTCACTAATTATTAGCGTCATTTCATCTTGCAAACTACCTTGAAATGCCGTGCGTGAGGCGTTGTTCGTTAAGCCTGCAAATTCCTTTAAATTTAAACAAATAAAAATAGCATCATTCGTCATTTCAATTTTATCAAACTCAAATAAATCCGTGGGTTTTGTGATATCGGGTGCGGGTAATTCATTAATTCGATATTGTAATGTGTAGTTTTTGACGTTTACCGTGGTGGCTTTTCGTATCCAACCGAAAACGGTATCTGAGGTTTGCCGACAGGTTCTGCGCTTTTCTACTCGAATGCCAACTAGTTTGGCACAGGAGTTGAGTATTTTGACTATGACATCGACAAACCAGCAAAAGATTCTAAATAGTGTTTCCACTACGATCTGTACCATTTCATATTGAATTTCGTGGGTGTAGGCCGTTAATGAGTAAGCACCGTATAAGTTAATATCTTTTTGGTGAAGTTTAAAATTACTGCCCATAGCATCACTGGTGCTGGCCAAAAAATCACGATCTTTTCCACGAACATTAATGTTTAGATTATCGAGTTTGTTTTTGTCAAATAAGAAGCGTTTATTTAGCGCAATTGTGTCACCACTATTGGCATCATACTGGCCAAATAAATGTTTATCATCATTTAGGGCCAGTTCAAAATACAACTCTCCTGAGCCGAATGTGTCTTTATCATCATGTACTTGAATTGAATCAAACAGTACCTCCACTTGATCGGACAATGGCAATGACATTGATGGTAGGTTTAATCGATATTCAAAACTGTTGCCCATTATTCTGAATATTCCATCTAATGCTTCTTTGGGTTTGTTACCTAATGCTTGATTGTTACCTTGGGTTACTATAATGGTGGTATTGTCTGGGTCGTAAGAAAAGAACAAGCGGTCTTTAACTGCAAAAATAGAAT
Source organism: uncultured Thioalkalispiraceae bacterium (assembly GCA_964420605.1). Lineage (GTDB taxonomy): Bacteria > Pseudomonadota > Gammaproteobacteria > UBA6429 > Thiohalophilaceae > CAYQUC01. The sequence goes on from CAYQUC010000035.1 coordinate 3,317, forward strand.
AGGCTAAATTTATTTCAAGTGTTGCGTCATACTGTGTCCCAAGAATATAACTTGTGAAATTTGCTTTAGCGCTTGAGCGTAATAAATTTAAATCCGGATTAATAATTTCAGGATAAGGAAATTCAGTTATTTCTAATAATGCAAAAGGTGTTTGGGTATTATCTGGATATTGCTCTTTTAGTGGAAATTTAATTAGGTATTTGAATATGTCATGTACAATTTTAATTGAAAAACCAAATTTCAAATCGCTGGAGTTATGTTTGTTTTTACTGATGTCGGGGGGTGGATCTAATTTAGTCGAATAGACGAGTTGCTCTGCAACCTCAGGTGATAGTGGTTCTGGTAAGTTTTTTAATTTCCAAGGATCATAATCGGGGAAAAAATTTAAGAAGGTTTCTTTTGGCTTTGTTAACCATTGAAGCTTTAATGCTGGATCATCTGCGACGAGTTTTTTGATTTTTTTTATATTATCTTGAAATGATTGTTCTTTTACGGGAGCATCATTACTTTCGGTATCGGATTTCCACTGCGTCATAGCCTCAGCTTCGGCTGGTGTAAAGCCAGTCCACAATGATTTTTTTTCTGTATTTGTTAGTGTGACACCCAGGTCATCCAAAAAATCTTGTGGTTTTTGAATGATTGATGAAATTGACTCTTTAGCGGCTGTTGTGAAAGTTCCGTTGGTATTTTTTAGCCCCTCTTTTTTTAAGCGTTCAACCACTTTTTTAATTCTGGTGTTATCGCGATTTTCTAGTGCTTTAATGGCTTTGTCGGATATTTTTTCTATTTGAACTTTATTTTTATCGCTGGTGAGGGTGAGTAGTGTTTCAGATTTTTCAGTTGTTAACTTGGGTGGTAGTACTGAATTAATTATTTCATTTTCGGGCAGTTCAAAATCTGAAAATACGGTTGATCGGTTACTTAATAAGTTAATATTAAATTCTGGATTACTGACTTGCTCTTGTAAATCAAATAATTTCGATTCCCATTTTTGATCGGCCTCTAATGTTAAATCAATGTCATCGCTTGATTTTTCAGCTACCCAAAAACTGTAGAGAATATCGTGTAGAGTATCTTCACCTAGGCCACTTATTGCTGTTAGTTGTGTGATGTTAATTAATTTTTTTTTTGGTAAGGCGTTCCTAAAATCCAGTATGTTATTAGCTGTTGTTAGTGTTAGGCCACGCCCTTGTTTTTTTTCAAAAATGGGGTCATCTTTTATGCGTGCAACTAATATCTTGGGGTCAGTTGTGTCATTGATGAATTGTACAATCGTGTTATTTAGCGTGCTATTAAATTGACTTTTATTGCGTTTGCCACTCAAAAAACTAAATAAAATATCATGTAGGGTATCGATGCCGACCCCGTTGCTCTCACGGATTTGATCCAGTGAGGTGAATTTTTTATTCTTGATTTTACCTCGGTGCTGAATAATATTAGCGGATGTGGCTAATGTAATGCCACGGGCTTGTTTTGATGGGGTTCCAAAATTAGGATCGTCATAAATACGATTGACTATTTGTATTGGTTGTATGACGCGATTGAAAAAATTTAAGACCCTGATTTTCAATATTTGATCAATAGGGTATGCTGGTGTGCCATTTTCATGCGGGCGTGAATTTTCAGTTGTCATTGAAAACCTCCATAGTATAATTTAATACTAAATTATTAAATACGTTACTTTTTCGAAATGGTGTGCCTGAAAGCGATGTGAATTGAACAGGCAGTTGTAGGATCTCCGTTCAATTTTATTGAGTATAGTGTATTACATTAAAACTGCTACCCAACTTTGGTGGGATGTTTTTATTTTTCTGTTTGTTATTGTTAAATTAACGGTGAAAATAATTCTTTTAAATCATCCGCACTTAACTTGTGTTCGGTATTGTTTTTATTATCACTTTTATTATAGACACTATCGGCTAATGCTTGTTTTTTTGCTTGCATGGCCATTATTTTTTCTTCTAAGGTATTTTCTGTTATTAGTTTGTAAACGAACACGGCTTTGTCTTGTCCTATTCGATGTACTCGATCGGTTGCTTGATTTTCAACAGCAGGGTTCCACCACGGATCGTAGTGTATTACGGTATCGGCTTCGGTGAGGTTGAGTCCAACACCACCAGCTTTGAGACTGATGAGGAAAATATCGGCATCACCTTCTCGGAAGCGATCAATAACTGCTTCTCGGTTTCGCGTTTGGCCGGTTAATTTGGTGTATTTTATATCGCGATCTTTTAATTGTTGTTCAATGATGGATAACATTTTAGTGAATTGTGAAAAAATTAAAATACGTCGGCCTTCTTCGAGTAACTCGTTGACCATTGACATTAGCATGTCGAGTTTGGAAGATTCTTTTACTTTTTTTGCATGTGCTAATGGTAGTAGTTGTGGGTCACAACAGACTTGGCGTAATTTTAGTAAGGCATCAAGGATGGTGATGTGGCTGCGTGCCAGTCCTTTGGATTTAATGGCATCCCGCACTTTTTTCTCCATTGACAGGCGAATGCTTTCATACAACGCTGCTTGCTTATTTCCTAATGCCACTGAACGAATTATTTCTGTTTTTGCGGGTAACTCTTCTGCCACTTGGCTTTTATCGCGCCGTAGTAAAAAAGGCGTTATGCGTTTTACTAGCCGTTCTCGTTGGACTTCATTGCCATGACGTTCTATTGGGTTACGGTATTGTTTTTTAAATAGTTTACTGTCGCCTAAAAAACCCGGCATTAAAAAATCAAACAAAGCCCATAATTCACCAAGGTGGTTTTCCATTGGTGTTCCCGTTAAGCAAAGTCGATGCTGCGCGTTTACTTTGCGTGCCATTTTGGCGGCCTTTGCTAATGGGTTTTTGATAACTTGTGCTTCATCTAGGACGAGGTAGTGATACTCATGGCTTAATAGAATTTCGTGATCGCGTACCAGTAATGGATAGGTACTGAGAATTAAATCGTAATCTGTAATAGTGTCAAAGTGTTGCTGTCGCTCGGAGCCTTGTAGTACGAGTACTTTTAGCTTGGGTGTAAACTGCTGTGCTTCGCGTCGCCAATTACTCATTAAGCTTGTTGGCGCTAAAATTAAACAGGGTTTATTCATACGCTTGCGTTCTTTTTCTAATAGTAGGTGAGCGAGTGTTTGAATGGTTTTTCCCAAGCCCATGTCGTCTGCAAGCACGCCATTGAATTGATATTGTCGCAAAAACTGTAACCAGTTTAAGCCCTGTTGTTGATAATCTCGTAATTGTGCTTTTAAGCCGCGAGGTACGGCTACATTTTTGATGCCTTTAAAGTTGTTGAGTTTGCGTCCGAGATCGCGCATAGCTTTGCCACCACGCCAGTGAATTTCAGAATTACAGTTTTCTTCTAATTCGGCCAGTCGTGTCGCATCGAACCGACTCAGACGCAGTGCGCCACGCTCGTCAAGATTGCTGTAGTCATACAGTTCGTATAATATTTGGCAGATAGGACGAATTTTTTCCGAGGGTATTTTTAAAAACTGACCATCAGAAATTGACAGTGGAATGAGTAATGTTTCAGGTAGTTTATTGATGTCGTAATTTTTAACGACATCAGTTATGAGCGGCAGTAGTGGTAATTTATGCCCTTGAACTTCCAAATCAAAACGCAAGTCAAACCAGTCATTATCGCTTTCAATTTCAATATCCCATTCATCGGCGGTGTAAAAATTTAAATTAAAGCTTGAGTCTATTTCAATGTTCCAGCCCTTGGCCTGTAATGTTGGTATCACATTGTCGATAAAATTATCCCAATAGATCATGGAGTCAAGATATTCAATATCATGATGCGTGGCAAAAACGATGTCATTATTATCTGTGTCTGGATAAAGCTCAAAATTGGATTCAACCAAGGTTTCTATCGCCATTTGTTCTTGTTTAAAATCACGCAAAATGGACACCAGTGCGTTTTGCGTAACGATGTTACGGTTTTGTGTTTCGGGAAAATAGGGCAATACGTGTTCACCGTAAGAAAACCGCAAGCGCATCATCTGGAGCATCATGTCTCCATCGTCAAAGGTTTGTGTATGCAGAAATAAATGCGGTACAGGAGACTCGTCGTGAATGTGGCTGGTATCAAATTCTTTTGGTGCCGGTAAATTTAAATTTGGGTAATCGGTTAGTAAATGTTGACTAAACTGGGTAATGGATGCTGCCGGTATTAAAGGTTCCGCTAATAACATTTCAAGTTGTTTGCTATTATACTGTTGCCCAAGAACTTTGCCGATGCTATTGCTATTAAGGTCATAGTATAAAGTTGGGTCAGTGATCAGTATTGTGGCATTAGGTTCTACTGATAATAATAACCGATAGTCGCCATTGTTATCGCAATGCCAATTTTGTTGTAATTCGCGTGGCTTATCGTGTGTGATGGGTTTGTTTTTTAAATCCTTCCAAAAACAGCGTTCGGTATTGAGCATTTTAGTTAATGCCATGTAACCTATTTCGCCACTGAGTAGCTGTTGGTTATACATCATTGCGTTATTTTGTAATTCAATTAACTGTGCAATTTCTTGATCATTATCAGTGGCATAGTTGGGTTGCATATAACTTTGACTAAAATTATACGACTCAATTTTCCGGGGTTTACCGTAGCCGCCTTTTATTAGTTTGCGGCTTATTTTAAATTGTACTGATAAAATACTTGGGTTACGTGATGGCTGTAGAATATAAACGATAAATTCGGAGCTACTGCTACTCTTGCTTTTGTGAGTTTTTCCGGCATTGACAAAATTATCCAACCACATTAAACCGAGATCACTTGGTTCGTTGTTGAGCTGTTGTTTATGTTCTGTGAGTAAGGTGTATTCGAGACAGGCTGCAACAACATGTTTGCAATTGTATCCGACCGGACAACTACACGAACCCTGGATGTCTATTGTGTTGTTGGTTACTATTAATTCGATCTCTTGTCCATATAGCTGAAAATTACTGCCTTGTACGTTTGAGTGCAATAAAACGCTATTATCATTATCCGTATCCACTAAAACTTGATTAACTTTGCCTTGTTTAAAGTATTTTTCACCACGTTCAAAACTGCCTTTGTCAGTGAGTAATTTAATGTCATCTCGTTTTAGCATGGGGTTTGGCCAATGAATTAATGATTAAAATAAAATACCGAACATTTCTCTGTCCGTTGCTTGAAGCAATACAGCAATGTAAGGTGGAAGTGAGATAGTATATCGAATTTGTTGCACAATATAGGATATTTACTGAAGCAAACTGTAAAAATATTTAACTGTTTATACTCCACTTTATTATCTGAGCCGATATTAGTTGCCAGTTATTATTCCTAATTTATTGATTTTATAGAGTTTTATTGACTTGTAAATCAGTTGTAAATGTATATACTTTATGTATACACGTAATTATGGAGTAAACCATGCCGATTGCTAAAGTGTTTCAAAGTGGTAACTCTCAAGCTGTTCGATTACCAAAAGAGTTTCAATTCGATGTTTCTGAAGTTGAAATTTTTAGGCGAGGAACGGAAGTTATATTACGAAAAAAAATCGTATCCGGCTTAGATTTATTTAATCAATTAACGTCAATAGAGTTGCCAGATGATTTTAATGATTCAGTCGACGATCTTAAAATACAAGAAAGGGATTTCTAGCTAATAATGTATTTATTAGATACAAATATATTGATTTATATCATTAAAAATAAGCCAGCCTCTGCTCTTCAACGATTTTCAAAGTTAAATCCAAGCGATATTGTGACCTCTTCAATTGTTATTAGTGAATTAATGTTTGGTGCTGTTAAAAGTCAGGTATCGAATAAATCACGATTGGCAATCGATCAAATTACGTCGACACTCAGTGTCTTACCCTACGGTAATGAAGCTTCTCTGCACTATGCCGAGATTAGAGCCGCATTAGAAAAAAAAGGAGCTCCAATAGGAGCAATGGATTTATTAATTGCGGCACATGCCCGAAGTTTGTCTTATACATTAATTACAAATAACGTTAGAGAATTTAAACGCGTACCTGAGCTTAACGTCGAGAATTGGGCTTAAATTTTTATAATATCTCTGATAAAAGATATTTAAACATTCGTTATTGTGGTTATTATCATGTATTGAAAGACTACTATTTTGTTAATTAATTTTATAAAAATAGCGTTGCTCTAATCACGTAATTGTAGTATTGAATCTCTTAACTTCATTCTAAAATAATATAAACTGAATTGAACGAGAACGAAATAATTATGAATGAGTGGGTAAGTATTTTAGAGCAGTGCAATAACGAGGAAAATTAATTTAGTCAAATCTCTGTTCGAAAATGTGTACTGTAATGGGCTTATATTTTGTTTTGAGTTTTTATCCAAAGTGAAAATATAATTTTATCCTTGGCTGTAAGTTTGCTATTTAGTTGTACTATTGAGTCAATGTACTTTATTTATATTGTTAATATTTATAATGCCGATTAATAGTTTTCCGGTTTTATTACTAACAATATGGATTCCGTTATCTGATATCGTTTTAATTAATAGTTGTTCATGTTTAATTGCATTCGAAATATGTATAACAACAAGATAAGTATCATCATTGTTTATTTTTACAGTAGTATTTGGTGAACGTCTGGCCAACGACGCGCTTACGTTTATTCTTTGGGAAATGCCCGTTGGTTGTCTTCGTGGGTTCTGTTATGAGGCTTAACGGGTTAGCGGAATTAAAATATAAGTGTAAACCTATTTAAAACCATTATTCATTGGCTTGAATAGTGGCAGGGCATTTTTTTGTAATAGGGTTTGTTATTAACTGATATATTTTTTTAAGTACGAGTTCAACTGATAATTTTTCCATGCCATCTTTCGCATCAATGTGTATGCCGGGTCCAAATCGTATTCCCCATTCATGTGCGCTTGTTGCGCTGAATAGGGCAACGCTAAGTACTTGGTAGAGATCGGCAATGTGCAAAAACACGGAGTCTACGCCGATAAATAAATCTGATTTTGATAAAAGTATTGCACTCACTGGTATTGGTAGCCGGTAAGCCGGTATGACGGATTTATGGTTGCGACATAATGATGCATCGATGCCTTTTAGTCCGATTATCAAGACGGTATAATCCGGGTTTTTATCTAAAAATTTATCTATCAATTGTATCCAATAACGTTCTGGCCACATTTTTTCTGGCAATGTGTCGGGGTGAATACAAAGAACTTTTTTATTCGCTTCGAGTGAATTAAAAATTTTATTGGCACAGTGGTATTCGTTTTTTTCATATAACGGGGGTTTTGAGAATTGTTCGGGTTGCCAGTTTGATTTAAATAATCGAACAAAATCGAAGGCTAGATCAACTGAGTGTTTGTTATAGTCTCTAGCGATAGATATATCAAAGCTATCAAAGAATCCGATACTGGTTTGTGGTTTGAGATTTGTAATAAGACGATTTAAGTCGTTACTTTGCCATGGATTCAGGGATATAAATAAATCACATTTACCTATTAATTTTGCAGCATTATTACTATCGAAGGATCGACCTGTACCAGTATGCTGCATGGGAATACTTATAAGTTTAGCCAAGGGGAGATCACCTGCAATTTGATTAATTGCATTCTCTATGCCAACGAGTATTAATTTATTTGAAAATACAGTTGCAAGCGCTCTAATGGTAGGAAGGTTTAGATAGTGGTCGCCATAACCATTGGCAAACAGTAACACGGGATAGTGTGATTTTAATAATGTGTTAATCGTTTTATCATTTAACATAGTGATAATTTATATTTTAACGTGTTTACGTATTTGTTTTAATGTTGCTTGCCAGAATTCAGCAGGAAAAAAACCAGGCGAAACACCAACACAAATATCAGCAAGTTCTATATTACTCTCACGTAGTTGGTGAAACACAAAATCAACTTGTTCGAGTACATGTGTTATTGATGGATCGTGACGAGATGTTACTCCTTGCCAATCGGGTCTACCATCAAAACGATTGTTAAAATAATCAAGGTCGATGTGCAACAATACGGGGTACTGATTATCGATGGCTTTACAAATAGCCGTTAAATCATCAGTTAGCGTATAATTTGAATTGCTCTGAGTATGACCGACTATTAGCTTAGGGCGAATTGCTGTTTCAAATAACGGATCATCACGTTCATAGTCAAGGGTTAGGCTGTATTGATCGGGCTGGTACCGGAAGTGTTGTGCTGGGGACAGATGAAATAAATCTATGTCTATATTACAGGCAATTAATGGACTAATAAAACTTCCTATCCCAATTGCTCCGCTCATCACTGCTTGTGAGACACTGTTGGGATCCAATACATCAAATGGCTCACCAGTTAATAAGTCTTGCCAGCTTCCATCTTGATTTAGGCTGAGTCTTGGACTGTTCATGTCCGTGTGGCTGTCCAGGTGGATTATGTTTATTTTTTTTGTTTGCGTTCCTTGTTGTTGCCACTCGTTGAGTTTTAGGCTCCAAGATAATAATGACCAGCAGTCGTTTAAGGCTAATAAAAAACCATCATCTTGAGAGACGGCTAATGGGATTGTGGCTGTGTTTATTGGGCTAGTCCAACTGTCTAACCCTTGATTTAATGATGGGTCAATATAGTAGTTAGGGTTAGGTGTCCAACTTGTTTGCACGTGCCAGCCATTTTTTACGGCTTCCAATTTGATTTCTTGGCGTTGAAAATATCTCGAGAGTAGCTGTTGTCTTGATATTGAGTTGTCGGGTAATTGTTCTCGATTGAGGTAAATATTTGCAGGCATTTGTTATGCTTCTATTAGGTTTTTTTCTGGAATGTGATTATCGATTCGTAAGCGCATGTGCTGAAATAGTTTTTTAATATCATGACACCATGCTGAAGGGTTGTTGAAGCCGTTTTCCTTACTGTAACGATGCGGAAAATGTCCGCCACCACAAATCTTAACTTCAGGACATGATTGGCATTTATCGGCTAATTCAATGACTTGGCTCACTGATTGATGTAGCAGTGAATTGCTTTTTGCCAGATCGTCAAAATCATTTGATTGAACGTTGAGTCCAGTTTCTACTAACCCTTCGTCGCATACTCGCAAAGCATCCATACCTTCAATTGCTCCGTTGGTATTTATTATTAAATAGTTAATCATTGGGTTTCCAAAAGCGTCGGATCCTGGCGCTGCTCCCATAAAACTGCGAAGTAAATTATAAAAAATTCTTACTTTCACGGTTGAATTATCTTCTGCCAACCATGCATCAAATGCGTCAATTAAAAAATTGGCTATCGGAGTTTCACCATAGCTACCGTAAAATTGCGATTTAGTGTCGAGGCTTGTATCTGGAAACAAAAAATCTAATTTGTTTATACCTAACTGCCTGAAATGCTGATAAGTTGTTAGACCCGATGCAGCTGGATTGACCACACAAATAATTCTAGGTGTTATACCACCTTGTTGTAATAACTTTATTCCATCAACTGTTTTTTGGTGAGAGCCATTTCCTTGGTGATCAATTCTAAATGCATCATTAACTTCAGGAGTTCCATCTAGACTGATGCTGACTATAACATTAAACTCGATAAACAATTCCACCCATGCTGGGGTTAAAAGTAGCCCGTTGGTTTGAATTGATAACAACATTAAACGTTTACCCAATATATTCTTTGCGGTTTGTGCAAACCACCGAAATCGTTTTATACCAACGAGTGTTGGTTCTCCGCCGTGCATAATGAGCGCTATTTTATGTTCGGTTCCTTGTGAAATACTGTGTTTAAGCATGGTTTGTATTGCGCTTTGATACACTGATTCACTCATGATTTTAGGTTGTTGTTTATAATTTTGATCGGCATGGTGGTACATATAGCAATAGCTACAGTTAAGGTTACAACGGGATGCTATTTTAATTACAACCGCATTAATACTCATTAAGATTCCTCATGTATTTGTTGTGCCAGTGGTTGCCATAGCCGTTGCCCGAGTTGTGTTAAACTTTTTGATTGCCGTAATGGTCGTTCAAGTTGTTCAAGCTCGATCATTACTTTATTAGATTCTGTATCGAGCCAATGCCGACCTTTGCTGTCCAGATGGTTGCGGCAGTGACGGAAAAATAATATAACGTTGGCAAAGGCATGATAGGCGAGTAAAATTTTTGTTATTGGTCGTTTAGTTTTGACGACCGGCGAATAGTAAAGAGTCTTGTCACTACCGTCATCATAGGCAGATAACATTCCTGCCATAAAAAAGTGTTGGTGGCTTGCTTCGTGAACCATCATTTCGGCCAATTGATGAGGATTAATACGCCATGACATTAAAACTTCGCCACGTCTGTGCCAGTGGCTGGCACTAATTTGATAACCTTTCGGTGCGTCGAGTGGAATAATGGTTCGTAATAAGTTTTGTGACCAATGAGCATAGTGTGGTGCGGATTCGGTTAGTAGTGAAAAAGCGTCTTGCCATAAGCGTGTATCCCAGCCACTGTTAGAAACCGGATAAGGTATTTTTTGGCTGGTTTTATTAAGTCGTGTATCAAATATAACTTTGTATTTGAGTGTCACTGTTTCGAGAATGGATGTTGCAGTGTCTGGGCTGTTATCTGCGAGCCAATTTATTTTTGCATTACCGGGTAAACAGTATTGTTGGAAACGGTAGTGATAATTTTTGTTTGTTTCTAACACCCATGGCTTTAATGGTGACGACTCGTGCATTGCTAGTGTTGCTGCAATTAATTGTTCGTTTTTTATTTGTCCAGATTGTTTTAAATTACACTCTAGTTGTGAAAAGGCTGGATGCCATAAATGACGTAAATCATGGGTTTTATCTAACCACCGTTTACTACTTTGTGAAAACCATTGTTGTTCTGGCACTAGTTTTTTAGTAACTTCGCTTAAAATTCCCTCGAGGTGAGTTTGGGTAATGGTTGTCGCAATCTCGCTATCAAGTAAACCGGCGGGGCTTGAGAACATGTCATAAATTTGATTTTTCATTCTGTTTAAAATGACAAACTGGCAGTATTATGCCAGTTGTCAGTTTAATTCTTAGAAGCGGATATAAAGAAGCGCATCATTATTAGAATTAAGGTTATTGTTATCAGTATTTTGTTTATTTGTATTGTCAATGTTAGCTAGTACTTCTTTGTTAATCATATCTAAAATGCTTTGTTTTTTATCACAGCTTGTTTCAGTTTTCATGATTTATTCCTATTTAAATAGTAAGAGAAAGTTAAATAATATTTAGAAGCGGATATATAAAAGTAAATCAGGCGTTAATTTTTTTAGATCTTCGTCAGTTTCAACGTTATCCTCAAAATTGGCTTTAACTTCTTGGAATATCATTTCTAATATACGTTCTTTATGTTCACTACTGAGTGAGTTCGGCATTGCGTTACCCCTAATTAATAAACGACTTAAAAAAACCAACTAGCACTACTGGGCTTGCTGAATCAATAATTACTTTAGTCGCTCTTTTTTGTGTTGTCTATGCAGCACAGATTTATTTATTTTCTTAAATTTATTGTTAAACAGATTGCGTTTTTATGAGGGGAATGTTTAGTGGTACTAATATATTATGTTATTTTAAGAAACTTGTTACTCTTTGGCTCCAGGAGTATGACGGTTTATAGTTAAGTAATAATGATTAAAACATTTCCATTGGATCAACGTCGACACTCCAGCGAATAGTATTCGTTTTTTTATTTTCCAATTGCTGCATTAATGGTGTTAAACACTGGTGTAAGGTTTTTCTATCGCTGGTTAAAATAATTAATTGTGACCGAAACTTTCCGGCGCGGCGTTCCATTGGTGCGGGGAATGGGCCGTAGCATTCGATATTTTCATTTAATTGTTTCACGAGTTGTTGTGCATCATATAAAAATTGTTGTGGCGGATTTTGACTAGTCGCTTCTGCGCGAAGTAACGCCAAATGGGTGTAGGGCGGAAATTGAGTTTCATAGCGTTCGAGTAATAATTCTTTGGCGAACTCCGCATACCCTTTGCGGATGAGTGCTTGTAATAAGCTGTGTTCGGGGTGGTGGGTCTGTATCGCAACTTCACCTGCGCTGTCTTCGCGACCGGCACGACCAGAGACTTGCAATATTAATTGGGCCATGCGTTCGCTGGCACGAAAGTCGGCGCTGAATAATCCTTGATCGATATCAATAATACCAACTAGGGTAACATTTGGAAAGTGATGCCCTTTGGCGATGATCTGAGTGCCGAGTAAAATTTGATGTTTGTTGCTGTGGATGTCATTAAAAATTTTATCGAGCGCACCTTTACGTCTGGTATTGTCGCGATCAATTCGGATGGTGCTGTACTCGGGAAAATATTCCAGTAATGCTTCTTCGAGCCGTTGTGTGCCGTGCCCAATATTTAATAAATTGTCACTGTCGCAACTGGGACAGCTTGTTTCAATTGGACGTTCTGAGCCACAGTGATGACAGCGCAAACGGTTAGCGGTTAAATGCAGAGTCATGTGTTTGTCACAGCGTAAACAATCGGCGCTCCAACCACAGTCGTGACACATTAGTGTGGGCGAATAACCGCGCCGGTTTAAAAACAAGATAACTTGTTTGCCTTGCTCTAAATGCCAACGCATACGTTCAATTAAGTGTGACGATAAACTTTGTTTCATTGGCAAGTGCCGCACATCAATGATATTAATTTTGGGCGGTGTGGCATTACCCGCACGTTTGGGAAGTTCTAGCAAAGTAAAGCGTTGTTGTTCAACGTTATACAAGCTTTCGAGTGACGGTGTGGCCGAGCCAAGTAGAATCGGAATTTTGTGATTGCGGGCGCGAACAATGGCGATGTCACGCGCTGAATAGCGAAAGCCATCTTGCTGTTTTAATGACAGGTCGTGTTCTTCATCGATGATGATTAGACCGGGTTGTTTCATCGGGGTGAATACCGCAGAACGTGTGCCGATTAAAACGTCGGCACTGCCATTTTGAAACGCCAGCCAAGATGATAATCGCTGTGAATCATTAAGACCAGAATGCGAACTGACAATTGTTGCGTTTAGACGTTGTTGAAACCGTGTTAGTAATTGTGGCGTGAGGCCAATTTCTGGCACGAGCACTAAAACTTGTTGGTTATTCATTAGACACGCTTGGCAGGCGTGTAAGTACACTTCGGTTTTACCACTGCCGGTGACACCGTGTAATAAAAATGCACTGTATTGTTGTTGCTCAAGTGCAATTAGCAATTTATCAACCGCGTGTTGTTGGTGGTGGTTAAGTTGATGGGTGGCAGTTGTTGCGCTCGTTGTCGCTATCGTTAAGTTTTGTTTCTGTAATGTTACGCTTTGTTCCGATTCGGTCACCCACTGTTTAGTGATTATGCGTTTTAAGGTGTCACGCCAGTTACCGAGTCCATCTACGGTGGCGAAGCTTTGTTCACTAATGCCAATGACAGTAGTTAGCTCTGGGTTGCTGCTGTCAGGCGTATTATTTTTATGGTGTTTTTGTGCTTCGGCTAATAATGCGAGTATTTGTTTTTGTTTGGGGGCACGGTTTAAGCTTGTGGCACCGGATTCTAGCTGCAGTTGGCCAAGCTCGGTTATTTGCCAAACTTTTTGTGTTTCGGGCTGTGCTTGTTTACCTTGGCGTAGCAGGGTTGGAATGCTGGCTTGCATCACTTCGCCGATGGGATGTTGGTAATACTGACTGGCCCATTTCAGTAGTTTAATATCGAGCGCATTGAGTAAGGGCGTGCTATCGAGTACTGATTCGATTACGCGCAATTTATTTGTGGCAACATCGGAGCTATCGATTTGTTCTAACACAATCCCAACCAGCAATTTGCCCCTAAAGGGGACGTTTACCCGCATTCCGATCTCAATGGTGTCGTATTGTTGCTCGGCATCAAAATTAAAACTCAGTCCTAAATCTGACTGGCTATCGGAACCGGGAGCCAAGTAGTCAAATGCACGCCGCAATGGTGATGGCACCGCTATTCTAAATAAGGTATTTTTTTGATTTTTTGTGTTATTCATGCGTGATTAAATTAAGAGCGTTATGTGAACTGCGTCATAATAAGTTTTTTTTATGATATAACTGGATTTTCATACTAAAAGTGTGTTAATCATTTCCTAACATTGTCCAAGGTTATCCACAGAAATTGTGGATAACTGTGTGGATAGTTTGTTGTAAACAGAGTCTAGACCGCATAGGTATTACAGTTTTATTAAATTGTACGTAAATTAAGCAGTTGTATATTTCTTTAATTATCAATATGTTGCATTGTTTTTATAAGCTAAAAGTGAGTTATATGGCGTTTTACTGTAATTTAAAACGCTCATCCGATGAGCAATTTAAATTGTGAATAAAATTTGATAATACGCCATATTTTATGTTGCACAATCCGTTATTCATATGTTAGTTGTTAAATTCAAGGCTGTTTTTGTACGTTATTTAATCTATATTAGCGTTTTCTTATTCATTTTTTTTATCAATACCTCGAAATAGACTGAATTAATCGCCTCATTTACTTGAATTTACCGGAATAGTAAATCCATCAATACTGACTGAGTTGTTATTTTTGCGGTACTCGATTAATTCTTGCTCATCTCTTTTTTGTGACCAGTCGATCAAGATATCGCGTTGTGCCACAAAATCCAAAAGTGGCACGCCAAAGCCACACGAAGTTTGCACTCGGGTGACATCCAACCGGAATAATTGTCTCACTGCAGGTATGGAATCAGGAAATTTGGCTCGCAAATCTGGCCATTGTGCGTGACCCGGTAAAATTGCCTCGGCAGTGCCGTATAATCGAACAATTTTAGGCTTACCAACGAAAGCACAGAACATGATGGTCAGACGTGAATTTTCGGTGACATGAGCGGCCGTTTCATTACCACTGCCCGTTAAATCAATCAACAATACCTGCTTTGGATCGAGAATTCGTAAACTGTGCACACCACGTGGTGAGACATTCACGTGTCCGCTGTCAGATAGCGGTGCCGATGCGACAAAATACATTGGTTGCTGGGCTATCCAATCTGCTAACTCAGTGGTTATTTCAGGGTGTACTTTTGCCATTTTATTACTCCACTCAATATTCTATTATCTTGGTTACTGTATAGTATGATGTGCTGATTTATAACACAAATGCAGATAATCGATTAACAATTTACGGAGTGTTGAGTTAGATGGCAAAATCAAAGGATAAACTGTGGCAAGCAATCGAACAAACGATATCCGAAGCAACTCAAACTCGTTTTGCGATCGATAATCATACTTCGGTTTCGGGTGGTTGCATTAATCGTGCTGTTAAAGTTTCAAATGAGCATAGTAGTTATTTTGTTAAATTAAATGATGCCGATATGCTCGATATGTTTGAGGCAGAGTGTCAGGGTTTAACTGAAATTGCACACAGTAATAGTATCACGGTTCCAAAACCCATCGGTACTGGGCGTGTCGATGACTCGGCGTATATCGTGTTACAGAGTTTGGTGTTCGGCCAATCAAGCAAGGCGGGGATGCGGGCATTGGGACAGCAATTGGCACTAATGCATCAAAGTCATCAAACACACTACGGCTGGAAGCAAAACAATACCATCGGCTCAACCCCCCAAATTAATTCACCGTGTGATAATTGGCTCGACTTTTGGCAAAACAACCGCCTTGGTTACCAATTAGAACTCGCCGGTCAAAATGGTTATGGTGGGCCATTACAAAAGAAGGGCGATAAGCTAATGGAAAAAATGGCGAGTTTATTTCCTGAGGGTAATCCTTTAGCATCGTTATTACATGGTGATTTATGGTCGGGTAATATGGCGATATTAGATAGCGCTGCTCCGGTTATATTTGATCCGGCGGTTTATTATGGCGATCGCGAAACGGATATTGCTATGACTGAATTGTTTGGCGGCTTCTCAGATGATTTTTATCAATCGTATAATGAGCATTATGCGCTCAACATACACTACACAACGCGTAAAATTTTTTATAACACTTACCATATTTTAAATCACTTAAATTTGTTTGGTGGCGGTTATGGACAACAAGCACAAACAATGATGGACAAGGTGTTGGCGGAATTATGAAATAGTAATATTATTTTCAAATGTACTTTTAATCATTAAATTCACGGCAGTTCAGCCTTTCGTAATAATGTAGCTGAACTGCCGTGAGTGTGACTTAAATTATACCGATAATTATAAAGCACCCATTATATTTTTTTCGTCATCATTGCTGCTTGACTCATAGATAATATAAACAGGTTTGTCCGACATAAGATATTGGCCGGCAGTAATATTAATACCATTAGTTGCCGAGCCGAAATAGGCTTTCCCCGGTGTATTACCCGAAGCCGTACAGGTTTGAGTATCGACCACCACACCTTTATCGTATAGATTAATGACGGCAGTCTCATGACAGGCAATTGCACTATATTGTGTGTTGATTGGAAAACCATAGCGACGTGCAAAATAAATGGGATCCCAAAATGCGGTTGCTTCAATACCATCACTGTCGGCACCTTGAATGGCAGCTATCGGTTTGTCGGCAATGATTCGCACCGCCTCGCCTTGTCCTTGTGCACTGGCATTACTTGACGATATTAAATGCCGACCACCGGAATTTAGTGTGACTGTTTGCTGACTGCCACCACTATAATACAATGTGATCGTGGTGTTATCCGTTAATGCACCAAGTATAATGTTGCGAGTTTTTATTCCAGTGACTTCTTTGCTAGCCGGTGGTACTACATAAGTATCAACTAGCACTCCCGTTGACATTTTAGCCGAATGGCTAACCACGATTGGTGATTGCGCATGAATAACAGCCGATAGGGTATTTAAACTTCCCGCAGCAATGGTGGTTGTTTGACCACGACGCACAGTATAGGTTTTGGTGGTGTCGGTGGTTACCGTTACGCGGGTTGTGCCGTAGAGACTGGTTAAATAGTAAGTATGATCTTGGCGGTAGTTGGGAATGACAAAATCATAACCTGACATCCAGTCCACTACGGGCATATCGGTGCCATCAACATCACTGGCAAACGCGATAGGGTTGTTGGAACGAAACGGTCTACGCAGATTAAACGTGGTCATATCAAAACTGGCGGTTTCAAACTGGTTAAGCCGAACAAATTGCGTGCCGCTAATATAACTGCCATCTACCAAGGCCATTGCTTCGACAGTACTACTGGTGATGTTTGGATTTAAAAACGAGTAAAGCACGTTACGCCGTGAGCCAGAATTAAGTGGCTGGGTGGCAAAACGATACTCTAAGGCATTGACCATACCATCACTATCGGAATCGAGAGTATTATCTGCAACCAATGGGTTTAGACCAACGACCGTTTCCCAACCATCAGGCATCCCGTCACCATCGGTATCCACTGCGGTTGTGGCTTCGGTTGTATTACCATAAAAGCCCATGTTTAAACGGTGACCTGCGGGTTCATTTGGTGCGCGTAACGTTGGGTTGCCGCTATCTACTGCTGGGGAATTTGGTAGTAGATGGTAATCGCCATTAGCCGCATCAACAAATTGTGCATTACCGACTAAGTTACTAAAGTTCGTTACTAAGGCAGTATCATTGAGCAAGCTGTTACGGATTTGATAGCCAAAGATATCTTGGAAATCGACTGTGTTGGACATGATGGAGTTGTTAACGCGTAGGTAGTAGCCATTATTCCAATCAATGCCAAGTGTGAAACCCACGATGGTACTGTTCCTAATTTTTAACTCGGTTCGATTATCATTAATAACATTGAGCGCATTAATCGCAACAGGAGTACCGTTGTTTGTTACTAAGACATGATTAAAAATCAATTTACTATTAAATATTATCCTGAGGCTGGTCTTTAAGCCTAATTCAACATTCGTCATTAGCAAGTTACGGGCATTTGAAACATTAGTATAGTTTTGTAACTTGAGTTTCATACCACTAAAGCTTAACCAGCGTGAATAGCGTGTGATTAAGAACGGTAGGTTCAATATCACGCTGCGATCGGCTTGCCCTTTTATGGCTAGCATTTTATCAAACTGCAGATAATTAACGACACTATAACTACCCGATGCCAACTGCACGGTATCGCCCGAGGCCGCAGCAGAATAAGCTGCTGGGAAATTTGCGAATGGTTGTGTAATAGTACCATCGCCAGTTAAGTCATTACCGGTTACGGCATTAACATAAATGGTTTTTACTAGTGGCGTTGAATTATTATCCAACGGCAAGGTGCGATAGATAAATTCAATAATATTATCAACACCATCGTGATCAGAATCTAAACGTGCATCATCAAAGTTAGCGCGGGTGCCACGGATGGTTTCCCAATCGTTGCTCATGCCATCAAGATCGGTATCAGCATTGAGTGTTGGATCGGTTGCATTAGCCACTTCCTCGCCATCATTAATTCCATCGCTATCAGTGTCGGGGATGATAGGGTTTGTACCGTTAGTAAATTCATCGATATTAATCAGATTATCCAAATCTGGATCCAGTGTTGCATCTTTAACTAATGGATCAAGACCGGTATAGGTTACTTCCCAACCATCGGGCATTAAATCGCCATCTGTATCAACATTCAGTGGATTAGTCCCATATTGATTAACTTCATCACCATCATTGATGCCATCACCGTCACTATCCTTTACGATAGGATTGGTGCCAGCCGCTAACTCGGCGCTATCACTAAGGCCATCATTATCAGAGTCGGTACTGGTTGGATTCATCGCCAAGGAAAGTTCCACTGCATCGGTTACACCATCATTATCAAAATCTGATGTTTGATTGGCAACCACAACAGGATAATAATCATAAAAAGTTTGTGATTTAGCGTTGCTAGAATTACTGCTAGTGACAGCCAAGCGCAGAGTATATTGTCCTGGGGTAACTGTCGCTACAGCCCACAAACCCAAGTTAGTATTTTTTTGACCACCGATGCCTGATAAACCGGTACTAGACCATGTTGCCTGTTGATCACAAACAAAGAAATCATTACCCGGACAATAATCAACAACAAAGTTACTGGTGACTAGTGTACTGTCATTACCATTAACCGTATCGGCTGTGAGCGTGGCGCTATCAAGCACAAAATCATAGGTGTTGAGTTTATTTAATTTTATCGCCAGTGGAGAATACAATGGATCACCATAGAGCACGCCACTATTGTAATTTTCTGCAAACCAAACCGCATCGCCCAAAGGCAAGCCGCGCATAAAATAAATGAGCGTTTCCACTGGATGTTTACTAAACGAATAACCGCTCGACTGATGATGGCTCATGCTTCCCCAAAAAGCCGTGCCGTTTAGTCGGCTTAAAAAATTCGCGGCATGATCACCGGCAGCAACTTGCTCGTGACCTAAGGTAAAAGAACCGTTACTAATAATGTTACCTTGAGCGGCATTAACGAGTGTTATTTGAACATCATCTATACCCAATTCACCCGAGAAATTTCCATTTGTTTCAAGGCGAATTTTAAGACCATCATAAGTGCCTGTCCAAGCTGTGTTTAAGAAACTAGCGGCTACCCGCTCAAAGCATTTTTTTCTACCCGTGGTGTCATTCAAACAGGTATTACGCGCTGCTGCGTGTTTTGCTGGGTCTAGGCTAACAAAGGTTTCGACTTCTACCCAACCGGTGTTTCCCTGTGGAATGACATGGGGCACTGTATCACCAACTAGTGTGAATTTTTTAATGCCGTAATTTACTTGGAAAAAATTGTATTCGGGTTCTTTTATAAAGACTCCCATTCTAAATATTAATTGTGCCGCGGCACTCGCTTTAAAATTAGTAACTTTATATTTAAACGAAACACGGTACTGATCTACTAGTGCAAGATCGGTTGTTTTAGTACTGAATGACGTTTTATTAACAAATGAATAGAAACGTCGATCATTAGTACAATTGGTTTTTGTCGTTAAACTTAAATCAGAAAAACATTGTGCTGTAGCAAGCTCATCGGTATTACGAAACCACACGCTGTTACCATCGCCATCGGCACTATCGCCAGACACCACTTCAGGAAATGCCAATTTTCTTAAATCGCCTCCGCCCGAGTGTGTCCAATGCTCAATGTCGCTTGCAGTGGTTTGATACCAACTTGTTGGCCAAGCTGCCATAAACGCCACTGGATAGGATTGAAAATTGTAACCAATAAAACCATCAGCAACACCGGCACATTGAGTATTAATTTCTTTTAATGTATCGGTTGAATTAAGGCGACATAAGGCTGGATCAGCAGCATCTTTACACAACGTAACAGTACACGAAGTATCTTTGCGCCAATTCATAAAGCCCGTAAAACTACCATTGGTCGGTTGGCCATCAAGCGAGCCAAGATAGACTAAGGCATTATCAACCAAGGGCTGTCGTGAATTGGGTTTACCGATAACGGCATCCGCACCACGAGTTAATTTGACGACACAGTTTTGTGGTGACTTACCAGCAGCACTTGCGGCAGAAGCATCAATGTGGGTTAGACAGTTAATATCTTGGTCAAAACGAATCGCATTCATGGTAATGTCAACTTGATTATCTAAACCACCAAAAATACCGTGCTGGTAACGCCAGCCTGTTGTCAAATCGCCATAATTAAATTGATTTGAAGCATAATTCCTCCACGCTCCTGATGCCGCAAAATAACCAAATTTTGAGCCATAATGTTTACCGTAGATGCCGTTTTTCTCTGCTGCAATAGCGCGATCGACAAGTCGTTTAGCAGCGTTTAGATCCAAGCCATCTAAACGACCAATAATTAATTCGCCATCAATAGCAGGATCCACTGTGCGAATCACGCGACCGCCACCAAACGCTTTGGCACGACTGTCGGAATTAAAACGCACGTCAGACGAATAGTAATTCACTAACCAGTGACGTAAATAGTTATCAACCGAGGTCGGTGCAGTTTTGAATGCTAATCTGGAATTATCGACCACCATGCGAGAGGGCACACCCTTCGTTGACACTAGGTATCTAACCTTGGTTTGGACGCGCAGTTGATCCATTGCGGCCTTACAATAAACTGGTGATTCACTGGTCGCTGGACACGCAATGGGCACAACGGTTGCGTCTTTAAAGGTATTGGCGCGCATAAAGCCAATAATTTGGTCACGCATTATTTTATATTCCGTCCAAGTTATAAAAAATGAAACCGGCGCTGAAATATGAATAATATTATTTCGTCCAAGACCGCGTTGCTGGGCGTAATAGACAGCAACCTGACACGAATCTATGGAGTTATCGTTAACGATGATAAAGACATCATCCCGAGTACCCGTTGCAGGTAGGTTGGTATCACATGCCGCAAAGGCATTACCTGTGATTAAAAACAATATAGCAATACTACTTAAAAAAATTAATTTTACCCTGTCCATACTACTCCCCTTTAAAAATTTTAGTCGAGACTATATAAAATATATTCGTAAGAATACACGACACCAAATTGACGTAATTTATTTTATTAATTTAAAAAAATTGCACTGGTAAGAATTATTATTTTTATATTAAAGACTCTACTCTTAATTTAATGCAACAACAATAGTGCTAACTTTGTTAATTAAATTTGAGAACTAGTTGGTCTTTAATGTTACATTTAGATACAAAGTTTAGAATTAATTTTAGCGGTCTTGCGTTCTACAATACCGTATTTTTATAACAAACTGGTTACAAGTAACCAATACGTATGTGGTGTGGAATTTACTTTTTCGTATTTTTTATGTAATCATTTTGGTGTTAAAATTTGTACTTGATTATAAAATGAAATCTAAGTGCGGCCACTTAAATTGGAGAGCGAGGTTTTAAATACTGCATTGTTTCATAAGCAAATTATGATGTACCTTTAATAATTCATATGTTAACTTCTAGGCTGGGTTAAGAGTAAAATAAACTATAATAAAAACTACAATAAAGGAATATTATGCCGCTATATATTATCACTGTTGTTATACAAGTCGCTTTTGTTATTCATATTTTAAAAACCAAGCGTAATACTACTTGGATATGGGTGGTGTTAGTCTTGCCATTAGCAGGTTCAATTGCTTATTTCATAATGGAGATTTTACCGGGATTAACAACTAGTCGAACCGGGCGTTCGGCACAGCGAAAAGTTGGAGAATTGCTTAATCCTAATAAAGGTCTGAAAAGTGCGACAACAAATTATTCCATTGTTGATACAGTCGAAAACTCAGTTACATTAGCTGAAGAATTCATTGATAAAAAAATGTTTAAAGAAGCAAAAGAGTTGTATCAGAAATGTTTAAAAGGTGCTCATCAGGATGATCCTGATATTCTATTTGGCGTTGCAAAATCTGAATTTGGATTAAATAATTTTAAACAAACAAAGTCAATCTTAGATGAGGTTATTGAAAAAAATCCAGACTATAAAAACCCTGATGCTCATTTATTATATGCGCGCAGTTTGGAAGGCTTGAATGAATTTGAACTGGCGCTACCAGAATATGAAGTCTTGGATAAATATTATTTGGGGGCCGAAGCAACATACCGGTACGCCATGTTACTTAAAAAATTAGAGAAACAGGAAGAATCTATGGCATGTTTTAATAAAATAATAGAGTCATCAAAAATTTCAGGCAAGCACTACAACATGTTGAATAAAGAATGGATTACAAAAACGAAACAAGAGTGTCGAAGATACAGTAAGTAAGGTAAAAATTTATTTAAGCTAAATGAGTAGTCATACATTATGAAAAAAATTGCACTTATCGTCGTTGTTTTAGGCTTGGTATTTTGGTGGCTTAAAGATCCATCGATTCATGCGCCATCGAGCGATGTTGATTTTGATTATATCGTAAAATATCCGGGTAATGCCAATTCAAGCGACAAGCTTCCGATGTTAGTTGCGCTACACGGTGATGGCGATACGGTTGATAATTTTTATGAAACAGGGTTAAACGAATTTGAATTACCGATGAGATTAATTATTATTAAAGCCCCATTTGCATACAGTAGTGGCAGTCGCTGGCCATGGACCCCTGAACAATTTGATCAATATGGTCCTGGTTTGAATGAAGCCATTGAATTATTAACCTATCGCTACCCAACCATCGGCACACCCGTTCTAATGGGTTTTTCAGGTGGTGCTGTCATGTCTTATTATCAAGCGGCATTATTTGGTAAAAGTTATTCCTATATTTTTCCTATTTCGGGTCGATTAAATAAAACCTTGCTTGGTGATGCGGGGTTTGGGCAAGGAGCTAACGTTTTTAGTTTTCATGGTCGTCAGGATAACGTGGTTTCTTTTAGCAGTGGTAGCAATGCCAGTAAGTTGTTACAACAAAATGGCATTACTGTCATTTTTACTGAGTTTGATGGTGGGCATCTTGGTTTTTTCAGGTCAATGAAATCTGAAATTACGACACTAATTGAAGACAAGCTGCAAACTTTGTAATTATAAAATTCTGGATATCGGTTTAAATTCAGACTACAAATAGTAATTAACAATAGTATTAATTTAAATGTCAAAAATAAATATTCTGAAATTTTGCTAGCCGATCAAGATTAGGTTATTATCCTTCAAAATAACTTATTTAAATAGAAAATCATCATGAAAAAAATATACTTATTGACTTTATTATTGTTAATACACAGCTTAGCGGTTGCTGAAATACGTGTTCGACCAGAAAGTTGGGCTGCCCCCATTATTGGAACCTCGTTAGAGAATATTTATCAAGTTGATAAAGGTGTGTATCGATCAGAACAACCAAACTCACAAGAGTTTGTAGCATTGAGCTCATACGGCCTTAAAGAAGTGCTTAATCTACGTGAATACCACTCCGATGATGACGAAGCTGAAAAAACAAAATTAAAATTACACCGTTTAAAGTTTGCTACAGGCTCTATAACAGAAGCACAAATTATCAAAGCACTTAAAATAATCAAAGCGCGACAAGGACCAATTCTAGTTCATTGCTGGCATGGTTCCGATAGAACTGGAGCGGTTATTGCAGCTTATCGCATTGTTTTTAATAACTGGTCAAAAGAACGTGCCGTTGACGAGTTACGAAATGGCGGTTATGGCTATCATGCATCGATATATCCTAATATTGTAAAATTAATTAACAACTTAGACGTAAAAAAAATAAAACAGCAGCTGGCTAAATAACGATGTTAAGAGTTAATTTAATAGTGACTCACCAGCTTAGGGTACTATTTTTTTATTTTTTGTAAGCCATTGAATTTTAGCTCAAATGATAGTGATACGCGCAAATTGGATTTCATTTTACTATAACGGTAGTCACTTATGCTAAATTTTTATAGGTGAATAAATCTTTTCAAACCTATTGTGAATCATAATCTGATATGGTCATAGTAAGTCGCTATACATTAACGACTCGATACCTGAATACCACTATTCTAATGGAGACCAAGCTCCTATTTTGGCTACTAGAATAATAGTAAATTAATAAAAAAATATTGAGGATGAACATTAATCGATTGTCGCTGGTTTTAGCTTGGCGATAAATCACTAACGAGAGAGAAAAAAATGAAGCTGATTTTATTAGGCGCACCGGGTGCGGGCAAAGGCACTGTAGCAAAAATTTTAACTAAGTCTACAGGTGCCGTACAAATTTCTACTGGCGATATTTTACGTGGCGCAGTTGCTGCAGGTAATGAGCTGGGTAAAAAAGCACAAGACTTTATGACCCGTGGTGATTTAGTACCGGATGATTTAATAATGGACATTATGGAAGCACGCTTACAAGAACCTGATTGTGAAAAAGGATTTTTGTTAGATGGTTTTCCGCGTACCATTCCGCAAGCGGGTGCGTTAAAAGTATTGCTTGATAAAATCGGTGTTACCTTGGATAAGGCCGTGAATATTGATGTGCCACGCGATGTGATTTTAGACCGTTTATCAACACGTCGAACCTGTAATAATTCTGATTGTCAAGAAATCTATAATGTGAAAAGTAACCCACCAAAAGAAGAAGGTAAGTGTGATAAATGCGGCAGTCCGGTTGTTCAACGTGATGACGAAACCGAAGAAGCCATTAGTCATCGTTTAGAAACTTACAATGATAAGACTGCGCCATTAATTGGTTTTTACGAAAAAGAAGGAATTTGTTTAACCGTAAATGCAACATCAAGTGATGATGTTATTAATGCGATAAACAACAGTATTAATTAGTTGTTGTATCCCGGTAGCTGTTACTACCGGGATACTTAAAATCAATTAGCCTGTTATTGGCTAAAGTCGAAATCACTAATATTTTCTCTTAATTTTTTTTCATCAAAATAATCTTCAAGACGTTGACGCGAGATAAGCTTTTTTTGTTTTTCTGTTTCTTTTGCGGATTTATTGATTATTATGTTTTCATTACTCAATGATATCTCATTTGTTTTCATAATTGGCTCCTGCTGTTTGATCTGCAATTATCGTGTACAGAGTTAGGTATCTGAAAATGTAATATCGCTTGTTATGATTTTAATTTTGTAACCTTTCCTGGTTAGCTTAAATTGTTTATCTCCTACTATTTTTATACGACATTCTGAGGAAATTTCAATGTGAAGTAGTTCGCATAATGGACAGTTAAATTTATTTATAGTGGATGCTGTTAAGTGTTTTCATTCTCGTTATACTAGGCTAGAAATTTGGTAACGTTGGAAAATTAGTGAATAATATTATTTTGTTAAAAAGCTAAAATTATAGTGAAACGTTAAATTTGAAGTGGTTTCTATTTTAAGTAATACCCAGTACTATATCGTTTCAATCGAAATCTTCAATTAATCTTAAATTTTTAACTTAATTAGCCAAATGCAGAAAAGTAAAAAAATAATTATTTATACTAGCATTGCGGTATTGCTAATTATTGTGCTGTCTTTATTTTATTATTCGATGCGTGCAACAATAATTGATTATTTTTTTGCGAATGGGCAAGGTCAACAAGAGGATAGTAGCTCAGCATCGGGTGATCAGGCTCAAATCATGGTGGATTTAGCCAATAAACAATTTGCACAACAGCAAAAAGAAACAGAAATCCGTGAGGCTGAGGTTGAGAATCAATCGTTATTTAAAGAACTAAGCTCCCATGAAGCGACAATTAAAGAATCGATTAAGAAATCCTCGCAAGAGGAAGAGTCTAGCGATCCTGAAGGCTTAGAAGTATCTAAGAAAGCAATTGCAGCCGAGCTCAAAAAGTCCAATAAGGTTCAAAATGGTTATGTTGTGGTCGATTGTGATACTGGCGGTGTTATTGCTTGCCCACATAACGATGTTCAGTCAGGAACTAGCCCATTATTTTATAAGGACGAAAAATCGCCGTTTTTGGTTGGGCGTTGTTTGGACGTGAGTATCGATGTCAAAACGTTTTGCCCTCAAAATTAACTCAAATACCCATTTAAACCAAACTTCATGTGCAGTGAACACACTATTGACTTAATAACAGCGATAGTTAAGTTATAATCCCCACATTTTGAAAAATAACCGATATAAATAGCAGCAGGGTAAATTTATCGATGGATTGCACCAATGTGGGATACAACAAGTTAATTTGCTGTATTTTTACCAATAAGTGGGCGCATTGTTGTTAATAAAGTCTTAAATAACTGTTTATTTTGTAACTCTTCACTCGCCAGTAGTTCTTTCATGTGTTGCCGTTGGGTTGGTTTTTCAAAGCAGGCAGGGCAGTTATCAAAAATAATTGGAAATCCAGCATCAACCGAAAAATCATGGGTCTGACGTTCTCGTGCATAAACCAAGGGTCGTATAACACGAACATCACCTTCTTTATTGGTGTAATTGGCCTTCATGGTGCGCAGTTGTCCACCGTGGAATGCTGACATCAAGAAACTTTCAGCTAGATCGTCCAAGTGTTGCGCGAGCGCCAATACAGTGTAATTTTCAGCACGTGCAATACGGTACATAATGCCGCGTTTAATCCGCGAACAAAATGAACAAAATGAATCACCAATCATTTTTGATTTGGCTTGTTCCATAATGGGCTGTTGCTCGTAAAAATACGGTACGTTCAAACTCGCAACATAGGCTTTCAGTGCCGATGGATCAAAACCGTCAACCTCCGGATCCACGGTAATCACAGCAAGCTCAAAATTGACTGGTGCGTGGCGTTGTAGGTGGATCAATATATGCAATAACGCGAGTGAGTCCTTACCACCCGATAACCCCAATAAAATTCGGTCGCCATCGTGAATCATATCAAAGTCAGCAATGGCACGACCAACTGGGCGTAATAATGCTTTTGGTGGTTTCACGGCGAATTTAGAGGCTGGCTTTAAAGCGGTTTTAATTGTTTGGCTGTCCATAATTAGAAGTGTACGCGATCCGTGTAAAGCTGTACGGGTTAAATACAACATAAAATAAGGTAATTAGTAGTATTAATGTAATTTAGAAGTAAACTGGGATTAGTCGATGGATAATGAAAAATAGCTTGGTACTATCGTTCCTTAATTAATTATTTGAAGAAAATAAAAAATGTCTATAACTCGAGTTGTCGAAAATGATATTAATGATTTATTAAATATCGCTACAAAAGTAGTTAATCACTCTATTATGTGTCATTAGAAGAAAAGCAAAATATAATTAATGGCATACACTCAAATATTAAAACGTGGTGGAATCTGAAAAATTGTGTCTTTCTAAAGTATGATGATAATAACGAAACTGTTGGTTTCATTTTAATTAAAGAATATTGGAATTTTTCAGATATTTTTGTATTACCAAGCAATCAACGAAAAGGCATCGGAAATAAATTAGCTCAACATGCGTTGTTAATTTGTAAAGATAAAACCAACAATTCCAGTATTAGGGTTAATTCATCACTAAATGCTGTGGACTTTTATAAAAAACTATAGCTCTTCTAAAATTAAAATAGCATTTAGCATCTGTTATCACTGACGTAAAATAAAATAATTATATTTATTAAAAATACAATGCATTATAATAAAAAGGAAATGACAAATGAATCCATTTATGGCAACAGTATTTATTGATTCTTGCACTTTTGATCCGGCAGGAGAGCCTGATAATAGTTGCTCAGAAGAAATTTTTAGTTACTACCAAAAAGACGAAATTAATTTAATTATTTCTCATTCAAGCATGAAAGAAATAGCGTATCCAAATATACCATCACGTATAAAATCAGAAGCTAAGCTATCTAAGAAAGATACGAGGTTAACAACTGAAGAAAATGAGAAGAAAAACACAATATGGAACATTCTAACTGATAGTCAAAACTCAGAGGATATGAAGCAAGATTCTGAACACGTATTTGAAGCCCATAAATGTGGTGGTTACTTTGTCACTAATGATCAGAGAATCATTAAAAAGCGAAAAGCGTTAATTAATAATTGTAATGCACTAATTGTAACTCCTTGTGAACTTATCGGTATTATCAACAAACATAAAAATATATAAAAAAACAGTAAAATATAAATTGAATTAGATATGAAAAATAACGCTAAATTTGTTTGGAATATGAAATTTTATTTTTGTTATCTTACTAGTATTGAGGGACAATGAAGACAGTAAGGAATATTCTACGATATATCGACCGTTTGATTATAGTTTTTTAGTTTTTATGTTTTACTCAGCTTATGTTCCATACTACTTATATCGGACAAGGGGCTTTTTTATTGGCATCTTGTATTTTTTAGGTTTTGTACTTCTATGGAATATTGGATGGTTGTTTACAGAGATACTGTATTTGGCTAGCTGATGTTCATCTCTTTTTTATCGTGATTAATCAAGTTGACTTTTTGCTAAGGCCACACACCACCAACCACAACACTAATGCAAAAAACAGAAAACTCACTTGCGCTATCACGAAGCTACTGAGGTCACTAGCAATAATAGGAACCATTATTGCTGTAACCAAGGTGGCGACTATGGTTTGCACAAAACCTTGAACCGCCGATGCCGAACCACGATTATTCGGAAAACAATCTAATGCCAAAACTGATATGGCTGGCATTTGAATTGCCATTCCGATGGCATATAACGTAAGTGGTGCAACGACTGAAAAAATACTAATGTCTAACCATATTAATTGCACAAGGTTTAAGATACTAGCGATGGCCATGATGACTAACGCGAGATTGATGGTTTTTTTAGCATTCAGATGATGTGATAACTTTCCTGAAATAAAAGAACCAAAAACAATGCCGCTGGTCATTGGTACAAACAAATAACTAAAGCTACTGCTGTCCAATTTTAAAATATCAAAAATGATCGCAGGTGAGCCTGAAATATACAAAAACAACCCACCAAAACTAATACCCAGTGTAAAAATAATCGCCTGAAAATGTTTGTTTCTTAACGTCATAAAATAAACCTTCAATACAGATATTGGATGGAACGACGCTTTATCTTCTGAGTTTAACGTTTCAGGTAAAATAAACTTTGTCATTAAACTAATGACCACACCGTAAAACGCCAAAAAGTAAAAAACACTCTGCCAACCAAAACTGTCTTGTAGAATACCGCCAATGATGGGGGCTACTGCGGGAGCCACCGCAAAGACCATCATAATGTAAGCCATCACCCGTTGTGCTTGATCGCCCGGAAACGCATCGCGTACCATGGCGCGGCCAACCACCATGCCACCACTCGCTGCAACACCTTGTAACATTCTAAAAAATAGAAAACCGTTAAAGTCAGACGCAAAGACACAGCCGATTGAAGCCACGATATAGAGCATCAATGTGCCGTAAATAACCCGTTTTCGACCAACACTGTCGGATAATGCGCCCCATATTAAGGTCGACACCGATGATGCGAGTAAATAAATCGCAATGCTTTGCGACATCATTGCACGGTTGACGTGGAAGTAGCCTTCAATAGCGGGAAACGATGGTAAGTAGGTATCAATGGTGAAGGGGCCGACCATTGACAATAAAGCCAATGTGACAATTAGCCATATGGGGTTGAGACGTTGTTGAAAATTCATAATTTACTGTTATTTGTGCCTATATTTGTAGTATTACTGAACACTATTGATAGTGAGTACTAACTGTCATAAGCATAATCTAACTTGCATTTCAGCTGATATTCAATATAGTAATGTCATAATAAGTGAGTTAAAAATAAAAGGGGTATGGCATGTTAGGTTTTACGATATCAGAAATATTTGTGTTAATTTTTGTACTGTTTGTCATTGTTTTAATCTTTAAGGGTGTTTTATCCGTTAGCCAAGGAATGGAGTACACCATTGAACGCTTTGGTAAGTATACACATACCTTAGCCCCCGGATTGCACTTTATTATCCCAGTGGTCGACAAAATTGGTGCAAAATTGAACATGATGGAACGCGTGATGGATGTACCCTCACAAGAAGTCATCACCAAAGACAATGCCATGGTACGAGTTGATGGCGTGGTATTTTATCAAGTATTGGATGCCGCCAAAGCCGCATATGAAGTTAATCAATTAGAAAGGGCGATTTTAAATCTGACCATGACCAATATCAGAACCGTGATGGGCTCGATGGACTTGGATCAGTTACTGTCCCAGCGCGATACCATTAATGCCCAATTATTAAACGTGGTTGATGATGCCACCACACCGTGGGGCGTTAAAGTCACACGGATTGAAATTAAAGACATCACGCCACCACGCGACTTGGTCGAATCAATGGCGCGCCAAATGAAAGCCGAACGGGACAAACGGGCATCTATTCTAGAAGCCGAAGGTGACAAACGCGCTGCCATTTTAAAAGCCGAAGGCAGCCGAGAAGCCGATATTTTAGCCGCCGAAGGTGAAAAACAAGCCGTCATTTTGGATGCAGAAGGTAAAAAAGAAGCCGCGTTTCGTGAAGCTGAAGCACGAGAACGAGCCGCCGAAGCAGAAGCCAAGGCAACGGAAGTGGTGTCCAAGGCAATAGATGCCGGTAATGTGAATGCCATCAACTATTTTGTCGCAATACGCTATACCGAAGCCTTAGAAAAAATTGCAACAGCACCCAATGAAAAATTAGTGATGATGCCACTCGAAGCCAGTGGCGTGATCGGTGCTATCGGTGGCATAGCCGAACTTGCTAAATCCGTTGCCGACAAAAATAATGCATCTAAAGCAGGGAGTAATGCTTAATGAGCCTTGAAACACTGGTTTATTGGCATTGGTGGGTTTTGGCTGTTGGTCTAATCATTCTCGAAATTTTTGCACCCGGTGCAATATTCATGTGGATGGGCATTGCCGCCGGTATCGTGGGTTTTATATTAATGTTATTCCCCGAATTAACTTGGCAGGTTCAGTTTGTCATTTTTTCAGTGTTATCAATCGCGTCGATTGTTGTGTGGCATTCCTATCTAAAGAAAAATCCAACAAAAACAGATCAACCGACATTAAACAGACGCGGTCATCAATACGTTGGACGCACCTTTACTTTAGAAGAAGCCATTGTTAATAATGTCGGCAAGATAAAAGTCGATGACTCAATCTGGAAAGTTGAAGGCGACAACTGCGATGCCGGTTCACAAATTAAAGTAGTTGATGTTGATGGCGTGGTGTTACGAGTAGAGCCTGTATA
>CAYQUC010000036.1:0-27427 GCA_964420605.1 uncultured Thioalkalispiraceae bacterium
TCATGAAGTGCAATAATATGTGCCACTACCAAACCAAGTAACACTATCGGTAAAGCAATAACATGGAATGCAAAGAATCGATTCAATGTCGCATCAGAAATAACAAAATCACCACGAATCCATAATGCTAAAGGTTCACCTACCCATGGAATAGCGCCAAATAAGGAGATAATAACCTGTGCGCCCCAATAAGACATTTGACCCCATGGTAATAAATAACCCATGAAAGCTTCAGCCATTAGAGCAACATAAATGAACATGCCAAAAATCCAGATTAATTCACGTGGTTTTTTGTATGAACCGTAAATAAGTCCACGGAACATATGCAGATACACCACAATAAAGAATGCAGATGCACCAGTAGAATGCATGTAACGAATTAACCAACCCCAATTCACATCACGCATGATGTATTCAACAGAGGCAAATGCAAGTTGTGCATCGGGTTTATAGTTCATGGTTAAAAAGACACCAGTGACTATTTGCAATACTAATACGAGTAAGGCTAGAGAACCAAAAAAGTACCAAAAATTAAAATTCTTTGGAGCATAATATTGCCCCATGTGATCATTCCACATTTTAGTCAGTGGAAAACGATCGTCAACCCATCCAACAAAGGCAGTTAACTTATCCATTATGCGACTCCTTCATCAACACCAACTAAAATAACTGATTCAGACAGATATTTATGAGGTGGTACTTGTAAATTAGTTGGGGCAGGAACACCGTTGTATACACGACCAGCTAAATCAAATTTTGAGCCATGACATGGGCAAAAGAAACCACCATGCCAACCCTTACCTAATTTATTGGCTTTACCCAAAGGTAAGTACGTCGGAGAACAACCTAAGTGAGTACAAATCCCAACGAGAATAGCATACTCTGATTTTTGTGAGCGGTACTTATCTGATGCATACTCTGGTTGTTGTTCTGTTACTTCGGATTTAGGATCTTTTAAAGTGTCATTTGTTGTTAACAAATCCAGATCTTTCAAATTTTGTTCTGTTCGACGTACGATCCAAACAGGTTTGCCTCGCCATTCGATCACAAGACGACCACCTGGTTGAATTTTACTTATGTCAGCTTCAACTGGTGCACCAGCAGCTTGTGCCCGTGCACTTGGCATCCATGAGGATACAAAAGGAACTGCAACTGCTCCAGCACCAACGGCACCCACAACCGAAGTTGCAGCAGTTAAAAATCGACGTTTACTCTTATCAATGTTATCTGTACTCACCGATCAATCTCCCGATGTCAGATTTGGTAAATCTCACTTAATCACAGAGTGCAATTAAGCAGGTTTCTACCTATATTAGAAAATTGGAATATTATAACTAATACCCCTCAAATTTGGAGCGTATTGTGATGCATGTCATCTATATCGTCAAGTGATAGTTTGTTTTTTTGTATAAAATCAATACTTTACACAGGATTATTAATATCAATAAAATAATTTTTGAGTGAAAAATGTTCACTAAGATGCTGTCCTAAACTCTCAACACCATAACGTTCAGTCGCATGATGACCTGCCGCAAATAAGTGAATATTATTTTCAGTTGCGATGTGAACGGTTTGTTCTGATATTTCCCCTGTTAGAAATGCGTCTACTCCAAGGTCAAGAGCCAAAGAAATATAACTCTGGGCGGCACCAGTACACCATGCAATAGTTTGAATGTCGTTATCATTGACATCAATATGGATCGGTTCTCTAGTCAGTTGCTCCGAAATAATTTTCGCAAACGAACTAGCCGGTATTGGTTTATCTAATTTGCCGTAAAACAATAATCCGGGTTCCTTATTTTGGCTCATGTTGCCATCAATGCTGATACCCAGTTTTTGCGCCAACTGAACATTATTGCCATACAGCGGATGCGCATCCAACGGTAGATGATAAGCCAGTAGACTCATCTCAGAATCGAGTAAACGTTTTATCCGTTGGTATTTCATTCCTGTGATTGTAGCTGACTCGCCTTTCCAAAAGTAACCATGATGAACAATGACTGCATCGGCCTTGAGTGCGACGGCTTGTTCGATTAATGCCAAGTTTGCTGTAACACCGGTTACTATTGTATTGATAGTATTTTGGCCTTGTACCTGTAAACCATTTGGGCAATAATCCTTAAAACTGGATATTTCTAACAAATCACTACTATATCGAACTAAATCTTCTAAATGCACCATGAGGTTATTATTCCCATAAACAACGAATGTTAATATTCGTTTATAAATTAAAAAAACTATTATGAAGTTTAATACCGTATTTATCTATATTATAAAATCTGTCATTTTAGGACTCGCTGTTGCATTTGTGTTAATTACGGTATTGCCCTCTTTAACTAAAACAACAGCTATAACTGTAAACAACAAACCGTTAACGACCAATACCACCGTTGTCTACTCCTACGCCGACGCAGTCGACATTGCTGCCCCAACAGTTGTTAATATTTCGACCCAAACTCTAGTTACCAATCAAAAGTACCGTATGAGCAAAGATCCGTTCATGCAACATTTATTTGAACAGTTATTTGCTGAACCTCGCGCTCGATTAGAGAAAAGTTTGGGTTCAGGTGTCATCGTTAGTAAAGATGGCATTATTTTAACAAATTATCATGTAATAAAAAATGCCAATAAAATCGAAGTTGCTCTAAATGACGGACAAGTCGCACTCGCCTCAATTATTGGCGTTGATCCAGATACCGATATCGCCGTTTTAAGAGTTCCACTTAAAAATTTATCCAATATCAAATTTGCAAGCTCGGCGCAAGCTCGTGTAGGTGATGTGGTACTAGCGATAGGAAACCCTTTTGGTGTTGGCCAAACAGTTACCTCTGGTATTATTAGTGGCACGGGTCGAAATATGATCGGCATCAACACCTTTGAAGACTTTATACAAACCGATGCTGCAATTAACCCTGGAAATTCGGGCGGTGCACTTATTAATCCTGCTGGTGAGTTAGTCGGAATTAATACCGCCATTATTTCACGCAGTGGTGGCTCACAAGGAATCGGATTGGCGATCCCAATAAACCTAGCGCAAAATGTCATGCAACAAATTTTAAATCAGGGTTATGTTACTCGGGGTTGGATTGGCATCGGTATTCAAGAACTGTCACAGAAACTTATCGTCAGATTAAATTTATCAACAACGAGTGGCGTTATTATTAGTGAAGTTTTAATCGCTGGACCGGCACACGTCGCCGGCTTAAAGCCAAAAGATATTATCGTTAAAATTAATAATACGATTATTTATAATAAAAGAACGGCATTAAATGCCATTAGCAAAGTGACTCCCGGTGAAGCTATGTCACTGACATTATACCGAGATAACCAAAAAATGATTCTTTCGGTGGTGGCCGATCAAAGACCACCTTAATACTAAAACTTATTAAAACTATTCATTTAAAAGTATTAGGCTTAACGTAATTCTCGAATTTTTCGTAATAAATCAATTGCGTAGTTAACTTCATAGGTCGACATATCATTTTCTAAATCCCGTAATGTCTTGGTTGCACCAGGATAGCCATTTGTTAATGACAATGCCGTCCATACATAAGCCTGAATATCATCTTTTGCTACACCGTCACCCGATTGAAACATCATTCCCAATCGATACTGATCTTCAGGGTCTTGCGTTCCTATGACCTTAGTAAAAAGTGAGTGCAGTTTATCTCGTTGACGTTCACGCCGGATTATATTTAATTGTTGTGCCGTAAGAAGTTGATTTTGATTTTGATCTTTATTATTAGTTTCTTCATGGCTTTGATCTTTCACGGTGTCATTATCATGAGCACCATCATGTGCTAAAGCCACTAAATTAGAATTTAGTGAAAATAATAAACCAGCAATAAAAACTAAACTAAATTTACCCATCTTACCCATGCTACTCTCCCTGTGAAGTCATGCTTAATAATACTAATAACAATACTATCATTACAAATAAGTCTAACGCGTTTCGTGACTAAAGGATATGCATTGCTTACTTCAGGAAAGGTAAATCTGGCTTTAATTGTAAAATACGGCAATTACTGAAACAATCTGTTACTGTTTTTGACTGTTAAAATAACTAACATAGACAAACTGTATATATTTATAATGTATTTAAATCTGTGTATTTAACTTGAACTAAACCCTAGTAAATTAAATTTAAGTCTAACGCGCTTAATATAAAATAAAGACTAAAGTATTAAACTGTTAGTCTTTTCTGTCATTAATTCGATATTCTGCAGATTGTGCATGAGCAGTAAGCCCTTCACCTCTTGCTAATATCGAAGCTGTTTTACCTAAGTTCGATGCACCTTCAGGAGAACACATAATTAAACTACTTCTCTTTTGAAAGTCATACACACCCAAAGGTGAACTAAATCGCGCAGTACGCGATGTTGGTAATACATGGTTTGGTCCAGCGCAATAATCACCAAGCACTTCAGCAGTGTAACGCCCCATAAAAATTGCACCAGCGTGTTTAATTTGTTTTGCAACTTTTTCAGGATGTTCGATTGATAACTCTAAATGCTCTGGTGCAATATAATTTGCCACATCAACAGCATCAGACAAATCAGGAACCTCAATGAACACCGCACGACTTTCTAAAGAAGCCGTTATAATTTCCTTACGTTCCATAGTGGGTAATAATTTATCAATACTCACTTTAACTTGATTTAAGAATGTCGCATCTTGTGATATTAAAATAGATTGTGCATCCTCATCATGTTCGGCTTGAGAAAATAAATCCATGGCTATCCAATCTGGGTTTGTTTTGCCATCACAAACAACTAAAATTTCTGATGGCCCCGCTATCATGTCGATGCCTACTGTACCGAAAACCATTGATTTTGCTGTTGCCACATAAATATTACCAGGACCTACAATTTTATCGACTCGAGTAATAGTATCCGTACCATAGGCCAGTGCGGCAATGGCTTGAGCACCACCAAGAGAATAGACCGTAGTAACACCCACTAAATAGGCAGCAGCAAAAACCAATTCATTAATTTCATTTCGAGGTGTAGGCACAACCATGATAATTTCATTAACACCGGCAACCACAGCAGGAATTGCATTCATAATAACCGAAGAAGGATAAGCGGCTTTACCACCTGGTACATAAATTCCAACTTTGTCGATAGCAGTAACCTGTTGCCCCAATAAGGTACCATCCTGTTCAGTGTAACTCCATGATTCACTTTTCTGGTGCTCATGATAAGCATGAACACGTTCAATTGATTTTTTAAGTGCCTGACGTTGTTCAGGAGTTATGGCTTTATAAGCCTGCTCTAAACGCGCTGAGCTAATGGCCAGCTCATCAATACTTGTAACCGAGCGATCATCAAATTGATTGGTCAACTCAACTAATGCCGAGTCACCATCCATTCGAACTTTTGACATTATACTACGAACGGTATTCATCACTTGCTCATTTGATGCCGACTCCCAATTTAATGCGGCATCAAGTTCCGTCCAAAAATTAGAGTGGCTAAATGATAGGTTATCTATTTTTACAGAAGTCATTATTTTAAATTTACCGCTTCGCTAATTCGTTCAATTAATTGAGTTATGGCCTGATGTTTCATTTTCATTGAGGCTTTATTCACAACCAAGCGTGAGCTAATGTCACAAATATGCTCTAATGGGACCAAACCATTTGCTTTAAGAGTATTACCGGTATCAACTAAATCAACAATATAATCGGATAAACCCACGATAGGTGCCAATTCCATCGAACCATACAGTTTTATAATGTCAACTTGTTTACCTAAACTGGCATAATAATGCCGAGCAGACTGTACGTATTTTGTTGCTATGCGTAATCGACCAGGATGTGGTTGCACAGTTTCAGGCCCTGCAACCATTAACTTACATTTTGCGATTTGTAAATCAAGCGGTTCGTATAAGCCTTCACCACCATGCTCAAGCAAAGAGTCTTTACCCGCTACGCCAATATCGGCTGCGCCATATTGAACATAAGTTGGTACATCGGTCGCTCGAATGATCACTAACTTTATATTTGCAACACTGGTGTCTAAAATTAATTTTCGTGTCGTGGTCAGATCGTCAATAGGCACAATACCGGCATGTTTTAATAACGGTAGAGTATCTTTTAATATACGACCTTTTGAAACTGCAATTGTAATTATATCGCTCATAATATTCTTTTGTGTGGTTAACGTAATCGTAAAACTTAATTGTATAATTTAGCCTATACAGACTATATCGAAAGTATATTTCGAGTATGACATTATCTCAAACGTCAATTGTATTAATTTATTGAACTAGTCCGGTTTACGGTGAATTTTTGCACCTAATTGCTGCAGCTTTTCTTCGATACATTCGTAACCACGATCAATGTGATAAATTCTCTCGATTTCAGTATTGCCTTTTGCAACAAGTGCGGCCAATACAAGACTGGCACTTGCCCGTAAATCCGTCGCCATCACGGGAGCTGATGTCAGTTTCTTTACACCATTGCAGATGGCCGTATTTCCCTCTAACTTTATATTAGCGCCCATTCGTTGTAACTCTTGGATATGCATAAATCGATTTTCAAAAACCGTCTCAATAATGACCGAGGTCCCTTCAGCAATTGAATTCATTGCACAAAACTGGGCTTGCATATCAGTTGGAAAACCGGGATAGGGTGCCGTTCGAATATCAACTGCTTTTGGCGTTTTTCCATGCATATCCAATGATATCCAATCATCACCTACCTCAATATCCGCACCGGCTTCTACTAATTTATTCAACACTGAATCGAGGGTTGATGGATCAACATCTTTAATTTTAATCCGCCCTCCGGTTATTGCTGCGGATATTAAATAAGTTCCTGCTTCAATCCGGTCTGGCATTACGTTGTAACGAGTTTCATGGAGGTGCTCAACGCCTTCAATTGTAACTGTATCCGTCCCGACTCCCGTTATCTTGGCTCCCATTGAAATCAAACAATTGGCCAGATCAACTACTTCGGGTTCGCGCGCGGCATTCTCAAGAATGGTTACACCATCAGCTAATGTTGCCGCCATCATCAAATTTTCCGTGCCAGTGACGGTGACAATGTCCATTACGATTTTAGCGCCCTTAAGGCGTTTTGCGGAGGCTTTAATATAACCATTTTCAACCGTTATTTTTGCACCCATTTGTTCCAAACCTGAAATATGGATATTGACGGGCCTTGCACCAATGGCACAACCGCCCGGTAGTGACACTTCGGCTTCACCAAACCTAGCCAGCATCGGACCAAGCACTAAAATCGATGCACGCATGGTTTTTACCATCTCGTACGGTGCAATTAATTTTTTGATGGTTGAGCCATGTACTTCAATATTTAATTTTTCATCAATAATTAAATCAACACCCATACGCCCTAACAAACCAATGCTCGTTGTTATGTCGTGTAAATGCGGTACATTACAAATTGTAACCGCTTCATCCGATAATAAGGCTGAAAAAATAA
Source organism: uncultured Thioalkalispiraceae bacterium (assembly GCA_964420605.1). GTDB lineage: Bacteria > Pseudomonadota > Gammaproteobacteria > UBA6429 > Thiohalophilaceae > CAYQUC01. The sequence goes on from CAYQUC010000036.1 coordinate 7,448, forward strand.
TTGGTAAGGCTGCGTTCTTAGCGCCAGAAATTCGAATTTCGCCATCTAAACGTTGGCCACCTGAAATAATAAGTTTGTCCATATTTACTTTACTGTTAATGTTATTTTGATTTAGAAAAAATATATCTAAGAATTATTTTAAAGGTACATCCAACTGATTTTGAAATACATTCGATTGCAAATTTAAAAACCATCTGTAGCGCAGATATTTAAAGTTAACAATATTCAATTACTGCACTTGTAACTTTTGAGCTTTTTGCCACTCTGCGGGTGTGTATGTTTTTATTGTTAATGCATGAATAGCACCAGATGTAATGTGTTCATTTACAGTTGCATAAATAAGCTGTTGCTTAGCAACCATTGATTTATCAGCAAAAAGTTCACCAATTGCAGTAACTTCAAAGTGGCCATTCTCACCAGTCACGGTTATCTCACAATCAGATAATTTAGCGACGATTAATTCTTTTATTAATTGGGGTTCCATATGCACACTCTTTACAGGTTTAATTTAAATATGGACGACATTCTACCTGTTTTATCTCTGAATTCACACTTAATCTAGAAGCTAACCAGTCGAGAATAGCTGGTGAGTTACTGAATTGGAAGAATCGCTGTTAAACCGCAGATTTCAGCTATTGCTCGCATTTTTTCCGGCATATTAATAAATTGAATTTCAAACTGTGACTTGATCGCTTGTCGTTGCCACGACAACAATAATGCAATACCGGCACTGCTACTGTGAGTAACGGCATTTAGATTTATTACAACCGATTCATTTTGAGGAGGATTAAATGATTTAGCTTGATCTAATAAATTTAAAATTGAATCGGCATCAAGTCGTCCTATTAAATCATAATGATTATTACTATTTTTTTGTAGTTTAGTTTCTGACACATTATTCTCGATTTATTTTTTACCATCACCTGACATGAATTTTTCAGCAAATTGGCCAATTAATTTCTCTAAAACTAACGAACCTTGAGTTTGTTTGATAACCGAACCATCAACCAAGGTTGTCGCAACGCAAGTACTAGAATCAGAGGTCACGACGTTACCATCATCATCAATGCTAATATCATCACAATCTGCTGTACCACTTCCAGGCACAAGGCCAACGTATTTTTCACCAAGCAATCCAGCCGTATAAATATTTGCGGCAGTTCCTGATGCAGGTAAGGTATTGTACTTTTTGTCAATTTGCATACTGACGATGGCTTCAAAAGTATTATTGTCAAAGGAAATATCACTCACTCGTCCAATACGCACTCCGGCCATGGTTACCGGCGAGCGAACTTTTAAGCCACTTATGTCTTCGAATTGTGCTTTGATGACATAACCACCATCATTAGTAAATGCGCTAATACTGCTCACTTTCATAGCTAACATTAAAATTGAGGCAAATCCTAAAACAATAAAAATGCCTACCCATATTTCTATTCCACGTGATGTCATTATTCGTCTATCCTCCGAACATAAGTGCGGTTAAAATAAAATCCAAACCTAAAATTGCTAAAGAAGAATTCACTACAGTGCGTGTCGTCGAGCGACTAATTCCTTCTGAAGTTGGTATGGTGTCGTATCCCTCAAAAACAGCTATCCAGGTTACTACAAATCCAAAAACAATGCTTTTAACAACACCATTCAATATGTCATCATATATATCTACTTTAGCCTGCATTTGAGACCAATAAGCACCATCATCAACACCTAACAGTCCGACCCCAACAAAATAACCGCCGAGTATACCCATCGCACTAAACATGGCTGCCAATAATGGCATTGAGATAAATCCAGCTAGAAATCGCGGTGACAAAATTCTTCGTATTGGATCGACCGCCATCATTTCCATTGCGGATAACTGTTCGGTCGCTTTCATTAATCCAATTTCAGCCGTTAATGCCGAGCCCGCTCGTCCAGCAAACAATAATGCAGCAACTACCGGCCCTAATTCTCGAACCAATGATAAGGCCACCATAACACCAAGCGCTTCTTCCGCACCAAAATCCGATAAGGTGTAGTAACCTTGATAGCTCAATACCATACCAACAAAAAAACCGGCAACAATTATAATAACCAAGGACAAAACGCCAACCGAGAATAACTGTTTAATGACTAAAAAAACATTTTTAATCAGGCTCGGTATTCCCATGAGAATATTGAACAATAAAATATTCGCGCGACCTAAACGAGCAAATATGCCTAAACCCTGATGACCTGTATGCTGTAACCACTTAATCATTTACAATGTCCTTGCAATAATTCCTGTTCATAGTCCTGAGCAGGAAAATGAAACGGTACTGGACCATCTGATTTTCCTTTTAAAAATTGTTGCGCCCACTCTGAATCTGAATTATCCAAAGTATCCGGTGTACCATGAGCAACAACTTTGCCTTCAGACAATAAATAAATATAATCCGCTATATGCTTTGTTTCTTCAATATCATGCGACACAATCACGCTGGTTAAGCTTAACGCATGATTTAAATTCTGAATCAACCTAACGACCACTCCCATTGAAATAGGATCTTGGCCGGTAAATGGTTCGTCGTATAATATAATATCTGGATCCAATGCTATTGCTCGAGCTAAAGCGACTCGTCGAGCCATACCGCCAGAGAGTTCGCTTGGCATTAAATCTTGTGCACCACGTAAGCCAACGGCTTGTAACTTCATTAACACTAAATCTTGAATCACGCGTTCTGGTAACTTGGTATGCTCGCGTAATGGGAATGCAACATTATCGTATACTGAAATATCCGTTAACAATGCCCCATTTTGAAATAACATCCCTAACTTTTGTCTTAATTTGTATAATTTTGAACGGCTAATCTTATCAACTATGTCGCCATCTACGGTGACCGAGCCCGCATCGGGTTTTAACTGTCCTCCAATTAGACGCAGTAAAGTTGTTTTACCTGTGCCACTAGGTCCCATAATTGCAGTGACTTTTCCTTGCTGGATATCCAAGTTGACACCATCAAATATCATTCTAGCACCGCGTCGAAATTTTAGATCGCGCACTGAAATAAGGATATTATTATTTGTTTGATTATCTGGGTCTGACATTTGTCACCATAAAATTATTTATAAAAGATCGCTTATAACCAAGGCGGTATTCATTAGCTCATGATTTGGTGTTGTTGACCGAAAAATTAACACATTAGTGGAACCTTCGCACTCTCCAACTAAACTATTTTCTACAATGTTGCGTATTTCTTTCGGATTACTTTTATCCTGTTCAAAAAAGCTAACCTGCAGTTTTGAATTAAAATCCATATCAAAGTCTAGTCCAGGTTCATTATAACGACAAAGACCAATTTTGATTTGTTTTAAAATGGCATTAAACGCGACCAATGACGAACTCAACTTTGTATCAGAGGTACTTAGTCCGTGCAAATCAATATTAACGGCCACTTTAGATTGAATTAATTGTAATAATTTAAGAAGAAAATCCAATTTTTCATTCGATAAGTTACTTATGTCGTTATAATGAAAATTTAAAACCAACCCTAATGTCCGAGTCCCAAACTGAGCGATGGTTGTTACAAAGGCTAGCAGATCTTTTTGTATATTATCATTTACACTAGCGTTGATATTATGTATTGGGTATTCAAATAGGATTCGACAACTATCTTCACTATCTGCTATGCCCTGCTGTACTAAGGCAAAATTATCCTGCAGTACATTCCACGGTATCATAATAACGCTATATTCATTAGCGTAATACGCAAATTGCCAATCTATTGGTAAATCTTCTGGATAAAATGAATTATTCCAAGATTCGTATTGCCAGCCATAAGAGCCTATTTGCAGCTTGTATTCGTTAGTCATAAATACCGTGAATTTCTAATCAAATTATTACTAAATATAATATTCTACGTATAATATATTAGTTAACTGAATCCTTGCTGAATATAACCAAAGACGGCGAAACCAAAATTTGTCCTTAAATGATGATTTTGTTTTAATTATGCTATATCAAGGATATAATGCATTATAGTATCAAACGTTGGTGAATATATGGGCGATATTGTTCAATTTAAGAAAATCTCATTAAAACAAAAACACAAAGGTAAGACTTTGTGTAAAAGTGGTTTTCACAAATGGCAAGTAATAAAAACCAGCCCTTTTCAAGTAAAACTGGGGAAACTACTGACAAAATACACTTGCTTACGTTGCGGCGCAACCAAAACAGAACGACGATAAAAATCGACTTGGACATTTTCGACTATGTTAAAAATTAAATTTTCTGTCTTACTCTTACTCTTTTATCTTACCTCAGCGTGCACCACCATTGAAGGACCATTAGATGATAGTGACCCTTATGAATCTTATAACAGAAGCATGAACGATTTTAATGTTGGAGTCGATAATTATGTACTCCAGCCAGTGGCACAAACTTATCATGATTTTATGCCATTCCCAGTCAAATCTGGTATCAATAACTTTTTTAGTAACTTAGGTGAAATTACCGTTATTGCAAATGATTTTATGCAATTTAAGTTTAGCAAGATGGCTGAAGATTTTTCCCGTTTTGTATTTAATTCAACTTTTGGTATTTTAGGTATATTTGATGTTGCAACATCGATGGGGCTTGAAAAACACGACGAAGATTTTGGGCAAACCTTAGCAACCTGGGGTTATACTGATAGCGCCTATTTTATATTACCCGTGATTGGACTTGCTGGTGGCACCGTACGAGATACCATTGGTATTACCGTTGACAGCCTGTATTTAAGTCCATTAACCGAAGTAAATGATAACACTGTTTACTGGACTGCCATCATATTAAAAAATATCGACTTACGGGCTAATTTGCTTAATGCTTCAAAAGTTCTTGAACAAGCAGCTCTTGATCCTTACATTTTTAAACGAGAGGCTTATCTGTCAAAACGACGCTCATTAATCTATGATGGTAACCCGCCAATTGAAAAGTTTGATCTACCCAATGATGACCTTGATTTAGAGCTTGAATTAGAACTTGAGTTAGAATTACAAAAATAACCTACGGAATAATGCTACTATAGCGCACTACCTTTACGCCATTCATTCAAACACAACACTCTAAAAGACAAATAAATTTCTATGGACTACACATTATACTATGCAATTGCAGCAATTATTTTTGGATTGATTTTTCTAGTCTGGGGTGCCGATCGATTTGTTGATGGGGCATCGGGTATTGCTGCAAACATGGGAATATCACCTCTTTTAATCGGCTTAACTATAGTAGGCTTTGGTACTTCTGCTCCAGAAATATTGGTGTCGTTGGTTTCTGCATGGCAAGGAAATCCAGGAATAGCGGTTGGTAATGCTATTGGCTCTAATATTACCAATATTGCTTTGGTTTTGGGCGTTACAGCTATAATTGCCCCAATAACTATCAACTCGGGTATTTTACGACGTGAATACCCGGTGATGATATTTATTATGCTGGTAGGATTAGTGCTATTACTTGATGGTTACCTCGGAGCAATTGATGGCATCATTTTAATTGCTGGGTTAATTGTGTTGCTAATTTGGATTGTACGAGTGGGCACCAAAAATTATCAACATGAACCGTTGCAAGATGAATTCGAACACCAAAAATATAAACTCTCGACTACCAAATCAATCATGTGGCTACTAGTAGGATTAGCACTTTTAATTGCAAGCTCCAAATCACTAGTATGGGGTTCGGTTTACATTGCTCAGTTAATGGGAATGAGCGATTTATTAATTGGTTTAACTATAATTGCAATTGGAACAAGTTTACCTGAACTTGCTACCTCAATTACCAGCGCGCTTAAAAATGAGCACGAAATTGCAGTTGGTAATGTGATTGGCTCAAATATGTTTAATATTCTAGCCGTATTGGGTATTCCAGGATTAATGTCCGCACATAATATCGATCCATTCGTGTTACAGCGTGACTACCCCGTGATGCTGTTACTTGGATTTGCACTGGGTTTATTAATGTGGTTTGGCTATAGCCCTAAAACTAAATCCATACAAACTGGTAATCAGAGCATAACACGATTTGAAGGTTCACTATTGTTAACAGGTTATATTTGTTACATGATTATTCTGTATATATACTCTAGCTAACGTATGATAAAGCTAAACAGCCACTACCTATTAAGTTAAAATTAAAACCGTGACAACACAAAATTACAAAGAATTAGCAAAAGCGGTCATTCAAACCGAACTGGATGAAATTCAACAACTGCTATATCGCTTAGATGATAGTTTTACTCTAGCCTGCCAATTAATGTTTGCGTGTAGCGGTCGAATTGTTGTTATCGGCATGGGTAAATCGGGTCACATAGGTTCAAAAATTGCTGCAACTCTCGCGAGTACTGGCAGTCCTGCTTTTTTTGTCCATCCGGGCGAAGCCAGTCATGGTGATCTGGGCATGATTACCAAAAATGATGTGGTATTAGCGATCTCGAATTCCGGTGAAACTGATGAAATTATAACCATTGTGCCATTAATCAAAAGACTTGGTGTGCCGTTAATATCATTGACCGGTAATCGTAACTCGTATATCGCAACTCAAGCGAATGTAAACTTGGATGTCAGTGTCAGCAAAGAAGCATGTCCACTTGGTTTAGCGCCAACCTCGAGTACTACCGTCGCCTTAGTCATGGGAGATGCTTTAGCGATAGCTTTGCTAGACAGTCGTGGTTTTACTGCCGATGATTTTGCACTGTCTCATCCTGGTGGGCGATTAGGTAAACGCTTATTACTTCATGTTAAAGACATTATGCACACCGGTAATAATATACCCATCGTTAAAAATAATATGTTATTAAGCCAAGCTCTGATGGTGATGACTGAAAAAAAATTGGGTATGACAACCGTTGTCGACGACCACAATGTACTTATTGGTATCTTTACTGACGGTGATTTAAGACGTGTTTTTGAAGATCAAAACATTAACTTAACGAGCTCAACAATTAATGACGTTATGATTAAAAACTGTAAAGTAATTAAACAGGATCAATTAGCTGCTGAAGCATTACAAATCATGGAGTCGAAAAGTATTAATGCATTACCAGTAGTCAATGACAGCCATGAAGTTATTGGTGCATTAAATATGCATGATTTATTACGCGCAGGCGTAGTATAAGCTACTGCAAAATATTAAATAATTGGATATCAATATGAATGACATTAAACAAGTTACCGAGCAAGCTACAAAAATAAAATTAGTAATATTTGATGTCGATGGCGTATTAACTGATGGCAGTTTATTTATTGGAGATGACGGACAAGAATATAAAGCCTTTAATTCTCGAGACGGTCTGGGCATGGCGATGTTACAACATTCAGGGGTTGAAATTGGTATAATCACTGCCCGAACCTCCACTGTGGTTAAACACCGGATGGACAGTTTAGCCATAAAGTACGTTTATCAGGGACGCAAAGAAAAATTACCTGCTTATCAAGAGTTATTACTCGAATCAGGTTACCAATCTGAGCAAGTTGCTTATGTCGGTGATGATCTGGTTGACTTACCGGTATTACTCAATGTTGGGCTAGCCATCGCGGTTGCAGATGCCCATCCTTTTGTTACAAAACACGTCCATTGGCAAACCGATAATAATGGCGGCCGTGGCGCTGCACGTGATGTTTGCGAAATGATAATGTCAGCTCAAGGAACTTTAGAACAACAGTTTGCGCGTTTCTTATAAAATATCAGCATGAATAAGTCTCAGTTCTTTTTATTTTTAATCTTTGTGATATCAACTGCATTATTTAGCAGCTGGTTGCTTAGATCAATTGAACAAAAAGATGATGTCGTTGTAGAAGATACATTGTTAAATCGCGATTATTATCTCGATGATTTTTCAACAGTCATCATGGATAAAACCGGCACCCCCTATTACAAACTGAGTTCACCACATCTTGACCATTTTCCGGTTAATCAAATCACAAAAATAACGAAACCTGAACTTTTCATATTTAATTCCAAAGAGTATCCATGGAAATTAAATGCGAGCATGGCTCGAATGTCAAATAAAGGCAACCTTATCTTTTTTAGCGGTGGTGTAAAATTAGATAAATCATCAGCGAATATTAATGAAAATATTGTTATCATTGCGGATGAGTTATCGGTATTCATTAAAGAACAATTCGCAGAATCTAAAACTAATGTTACTGTGATCCAAGGTGCTAATCGAATTCAGGCAACAGGCATGGAATTAAACTTAAAAAATCGCACCTTAAAATTATCGTCAAATGTTAATGGCCAATATAAAATACAACGTAAATAATGAAATATAAAATAGGCTTTAAAATAAAATTAACAGTATTTCTACACATACTATTGCTTAACTATTCTGTTAGCAGTTTTGCGCTAGAAATTGATCGCGAAAAGCCAGTGCATATTAGTGCCGATAAAGTCACAATTGATGAAAAAAGCGGCATCAGTCGCTACATGGGTAATGTTAAAATTGAACAAGGCAGTATGTTATTAATAGGCGAAAAAGTGACCGTTTATCAACCCGATGGAAAATTAGATAAAATTATCGTCGACGGCACTCCGGCAAAATTTAAGCAATTATCCGATAAAAATAATCAGGAAATATCAGCCAGCGCAATTAAGCTTATTTATTATACAATTAGTGAAAAACTAATACTAACCGGTGAAGCAAGCTTGAAACAAGGTCAAAACAGTTTTTCGGGTCATACAATTGAGTATGATACTCGTAATAGCACCGTGACAGCGAATACTGATGATGATAAAAAACAACGTGTGAATGCCGTCATCACACCAAAATCGATAGAAAATAAATAAATATGAGCATTTTGTTGGCCGAAAAATTAGCCAAGTCTTATAAAGGTCGTGAAGTAGTTAAGAACGTCTCACTACGAATTGAAAGTGGTGAGGTTGTGGGTCTTCTGGGTCCCAATGGCGCAGGTAAAACCACCACATTTTATATGGTAGTTGGTCTCGTCAAGCCCAATGCCGGCAGTCTGACACTCGATGGCCGTGATATTGCCCAACTACCCATGCACATGCGAGCTCAACTCGGCATTGGCTATTTACCGCAAGAAGCCTCTGTTTTTAGAAAATTATCAGTTGCTGATAACATTTTAGCCATTCTTCAAACTCGAAAAGAGTTAAATAACTCGCAACGATTACAAAAAATGGAAGATTTGCTGGATGAGTTACACATTAGCCATATTAGAAATAATTTAGGCATGAGCCTGTCAGGAGGCGAACGGCGGCGAGCAGAAATTGCTAGAGCTTTGGCTTCTGAACCACGTTTTATCTTGTTAGATGAACCGTTTGCGGGTGTAGACCCTATTTCAGTGTTGGATATCCAAGGTATTATAAAACACCTCAAAGAGCGTGATATTGGTATTTTAATAACCGATCATAATGTAAGAGAAACCTTAAAAATTTGTGAACGAGGCTATATAATGAATGCGGGTGAAGTTATTTCACAAGGAAATCCAGAATTTTTACTTAAAGATGAACAAGTCAGAAAAGTCTATTTAGGAGAACATTTTAGCTTATGAGCCAAGAAGTTGATCAATATATAAGCTAAAATAAAGATAACCGAAATAAAAATGTAGCTCGGTATTCACGCCAAAAAAAATATGAAACAAACCTTACAATTACGGCTCGGACAACATTTAACAATGACACCACAATTGCAACAGGCGATTCGCCTATTGCAATTATCGTCCCTTGAACTTCAATCGGAAATTCAGGAAATTCTTGATTCGAATGTGATGCTTGAATCCCAGGATGAAAATGAAACTAATAACATCCAAGATTCTGATAAAGAAGCCCCAATTCCCGATAAATCAGATTCGGGGCTTGATTTACAAGACACCAATATTCCTGACGATTTACCCACCGATAGTAATTGGGAGGACACCTTTGATAGTCTACCAATAGCTGCAGCACAACCTAACTCAGACTTTAATAACCAAAATTATGAATTTGGAAGTGATCGTAGTGAGAGTTTGCAAGAGTCGTTAAACTGGCAGTTAAATTTAACCTCGTTTAGTGATAACGATAACCTTATCGCAACTCATATTATTGATGCTATCAATGATGATGGTTATCTAGCAACGCCAATACAGGATATATTGAATCACGTTAATAAAGAACGAGGAACCGAACTCGAGGCCATTGAGCTTGATGAAGTTGAGGCAGTATTACACCGCATTCAAACGTTTGATCCGCCCGGCATTGCCGCACGAGATTTACAAGAAAATTTATCCATCCAACTTGCTTTACTCTCTTCTGACGACATCGAAGTTAAACAGGCTAAAGTCTTAATTGCTGAACATTTTGAATTATTAGCAAATCGAGATTACCAACAACTCATGCGCCGTATGAAGCTTTCAGAGCAACAACTGTCGAATGTGCTAGATATTGTAACGTCGTTAAACCCTCGCCCAGGTAGTCAAATCTCGGATCAAAAACCCGAATACGTGATTCCCGATGTTTCAGTTAAAAAAATAAATGGCACCTGGAAGGTAAAACTAAACAAAGATAATACCCCGAATTTACAAATTAATTCGCAATATGCCGCATTAATTAAAAGTGTTAAAAGTAGTGCTGATAGTTCAACATTAAAAGACCACCTACAAGAAGCTAAGTGGTTCATTAAAAGCTTATCAAGCCGCAACGAGACATTACTCAAGGTGGCCGACTCCATTGTCAAGCATCAACGAGCATTTCTTGATTATGGCGATGAAGCCATGAAAGCCTTGGTCTTACACGATATTGCTGAAGAAGTAGAAATGCATGAATCCACCATATCCAGAGTAACAACTAAAAAGTACATGCACACTCCCCGAGGAATATTTGAACTCAAATACTTCTTTTCAAGCCATGTATCCACCACCAATGGTGGTGAATGTTCAGCCACGGCTATTCGCGCACTCATTAAAAAGCTTGTTATTAGCGAAAATAGAAAAAAACCACTTAGCGATAATAAGCTAGCTGAGATACTATCAGAACAAGGAATTAAAATTGCTAGACGTACTATAGCAAAATATCGTGAAGCACTTGCGATACCACCATCAAATGAAAGAAAAAGATTACAGTAAATAATTTAGACCATCACATAAAAAAGAGGTGATAATATGCAATTAAATATAACCGGACACCACATCGAAGTAACTAACTCATTACATGATTATATTAAAACTAAGTTTGAGCGACTAGAACGTCACTTTGATAAAGTAACTAATGTTAATGTTATATTAAATGTTGAAAAATTAGATCAAAAAGCTGAAGCCACTTTAAACTTAAAAGGCAATAAAATCTTTGCAGAAGCGATCAGTGAAGATATGTATGCATCAATAGATGCCTTGATTGACAAATTGGATCGTCAAATATGCAAACATAAAGAAAAAATTACTGATCACCACCGTAGTGAAGGTGGCATAAAAAAACAAGAACAAATAGAGGATCAAATATAAAACAATGGAACTGACCGATTTAATTTCTCCTGAACGTATCGCATGTGATGTTGAGGCTACTAGTAAAAAAAGAGCGTTAGAAACCTTAAGTGATCTAATTAGCTCGGCTGATAGTAACTGCTCGTCTACAGAAGTCTTTACCAGTCTTCTTGCACGTGAACGTTTAGGAGGAACAGGAGTAGGACATGGCGTTGCAATTCCCCATGGACGATTAAAAAACAGTGCAGATAAAACCATAGGAGCGTTAATTAAACTAAAATACGGTGTTGATTTTGATACCTTAGATAATAAACCGGTAGATTTATTATTTGCGCTTTTAGTCCCTGAAAAATCGACAGATGAACACCTGCAAGTACTTGCGGTACTGGCTTCATTATTTGAACAAGAAGATTTTAGGGAAAAGTTACGCGAAGCCGATTCTCCAGAAAAGGTTTATCAACTTCTTAAAGACTGGCAATAAGAGTACAATACCGCTATGAGTAAAAAATTTACTGCACAGCGGCTTTACACTGATTTTAAAACACGCTTAACACTAACGTGGATAACCAAAGAAGATCAAGATAAACGTTCAGAATGTATTGTTGCACCTGAAAATCAACAACGCAGTTTGATTGGACATCTAAACTTAATTCGTCCCAATTACATTCAGGTAATTGGTGAATCTGAGCTACAATATCTAAAATCGCTCGGTAAAAACTCCCGGCAAGATGCTCTAGAGACCTTATTTGTCCATACTCCAGTAATCGTTATATTAGCCGACTCTATATCTGAAATTCCCGAACTTGTTGTTAATTCAAGATTATCCGGAACACCCATATTAAAAAGTACTGAAACGAGTATTAGTGTTATTGATAATATTCAATATGATTATTCAGGTATTTTTTCAGGCCACACTAACATGCATGGTGTATTCATGGAGGTGATGGGTATAGGGGTGTTATTAACAGGCGAAAGTAATATCGGGAAAAGTGAACTGGCATTAGCATTAATTTCTCGCGGACACCGACTAATTGCGGATGATTCACCTGAATTTATTCGTGATGCCCCGGATGTTATCACAGGTACTTGCCCCAGTATTTTAAAAGATTTTCTAGAAGTTAGAGGGCTCGGTCTGTTAAATATTCGAGCAATGTATGGTGATAATTCCATTGTGCCCTACAAGCGATTAAGGTTAATAATACACCTTGCCGAGCTCACTATATCAGAAAGCCAAGAAATTGATCGACTTGGTAGTAAGTATCATAGTATAACTATATTGAATGTCGACATACCTAAAACCGTGATACCGGTTGCCCCTGGTCGCCATCTCGCAGTCATCGTTGAAGCGGCTGTTCGCAACCAAGTGTTAATAATGAATGGTTATGATGCTTCAAGTGATTTTATTCAAAGACAACAAAACATTATTTTAAATAATAATTAAATTGGTAGTAAGGATTACAAATGCGTTTGGTTATTGTCAGCGGCCTATCCGGCTCGGGTAAAAGTAATGCACTTCATGTATTGGAAGACCAGGATTTTTATTGCATCGATAACCTGCCCATCAACCTATTACAAGCCTTTGCTGAAGACATATTAAATTCAACTAACCGTGGCCACGAGAACTTCGCAGTCGGAATTGATGCTAGAAACCTAACAAATATAGTCGATAACTTTGAAGAAAGATTACAAAAGTTAAATTCAGAAGATTTACAGTGTGAAGTCATCTATCTTAAAGCATCAGATGAAGTAATCATTAAACGTTTTAGCGAAACCAGACGCAGACACCCTCTTACTGATAATCGAACATCACTTAATGAGGCCATAAAAAAAGAACAAAATTTATTAGAACCCATTTCTCGATGCGCTCAAATTACATTTGACACCTCATACACCAACATTCATGAGCTACGCGACATCATTATTCAAAGAATATGCAGTAATAATGCAAACAAGTTAACAATACAATTTTTATCGTTTGGCTTTAAACATGGAATCCCATTAAATGCCGATTATGTTTTTGATGTCAGATGCCTGCCGAATCCTCATTGGCAACCTGAATTACGTGCAAATACTGGTAAAGATGCCATAGTTCAAAAATTTTTAGAACGCCATTCATCAGTTAACAAAATGAGCAAGGATATCATCAATTTCATCTCAGACTGGATTCCCTGCTTTGAGTCTGATAATAAAAGCTACATGACTATTGCCATTGGTTGTACCGGTGGTCAACACCGGTCAGTATATTTTGCTGAGAAATTATCTAACTATTTTTCGGATATTCGCGATAATATCCAAACACGGCATCGTGAACTATTATGAGTGTAGGATTACTGTTAATCACCCACAAAAATGTTGGGAAAACCTTATTAGATGCCGCATCGTCAGTGTTAGGTCATTGTCCATTTAGGGCAATTACAATTTCAATTGAAAACGACTGTGATCCAGATGTTAAAGAAGATACGATAAAAAAACACATAAAAAAACTGGGTACTGATAATGGCATATTAATTCTCACTGATATGTATGGTTCAACACCGAGTAATATGGCTTGTCGACACACATCCAAAAATATTAAAGCAATTTCGGGGTTAAATTTACCGATGTTAGTGCGAATTTTAAATTATCCAAGCCTGGATTTAAATCAACTTATCGCTAAAGCCACATCCGGTGGAATTGACGGAGTAATGAGCTGCAAAACCGAAGATTAATATGATAAATAAAAACGTTACTATAATAAATAAATTAGGTTTACATGCAAGAGCTGCCGCTAAATTTGTAACCATTGCATCTAAATTTGAATCAAAAATTGAAATTGAATGTAAAAAAAATAAAGTCAATGGCAAAAGCATTATGGGGGTTATGATGCTCGCTGCATCAAAAGGAATAGAAATTGAATTACAAATATCAGGGAATGACGAACAACAAGCTGTAGAAGCATTAACGACATTGATAAATAATCGCTTTGATGAAAAAGAATAAAGACAATTATCATCATTGATTGAGATTAAGGAACATTAAAATATAATCATACTTTATTCTAACCATAGGTTAATTGAAATATGACGTTAGTTTTAAATGGTACCGGTGTTTCAAATGGCATAGCCATTGGTGAAGTCATAGTACTGCAAAGCGATAAATTTGATATTACAGAGTATAAAATCCCTCTCGATCAGCTTGAAAATGAAGTTATTCGATATAAAGAAGCGATAACTACAGCAAAAGATAATTTACAAGATCTTCGACAACACATATCCAACTCCACTCCTGAAGATATAGCTGCTTTTATCGATGCACATTTATTAATGTTATATGATGCAACTCTAGCAATCACACCAATTGAAATTATTAAATCTCAACACTGTAATGCCGAATGGGCACTTAAAACTCAACGTGATAAATTAGTTGCCGTATTTATGGCGATGGATGACCCCTATTTACGAACCCGAAGTGAAGACATCGAACATGTATCAAACTCAATACTGTCCATTTTATTAAAAAATAAAAATTCTATATCGTCAATATCAGCAGACAAAATCAAAACTGTTAATAAAATTCTGATCACAACGGATCTGACTCCAGCTGATACCGTTCGCGTACAACAGCAAGGCTTCTCAGGTTTTGTAATTGAAGCAGGGGGACCAACTTCACACACTGCTATTTTAGCAAGAAGTTTAAAAATCCCTGCTATTGTGGGAATGACAAATGCACTCCAACTTATTAATAGTAGTGAACACATCATAATAGATGGTACAACCGGTATCTTAATTACAGCTGAACACGACAATACCATTCAACATTACCTTCACAAAAAAATCGAATATCAACACTACTTACAAAAACTACTATCAACACACAAGCAACCAAGCGTTACCCGTGATGGATTTAATATTACCTTACGCGCAAATATTGAACTTCCAAATGATATTCAAGATGTCAAAGAATCAGGTGCTGAAGGAGTCGGATTATATCGAACTGAGTTTTTATTCATGAATCGTGAAGACAGTCCAAGTGAGCAAGAGCAATATGAAACGTATATTAAAATAGCCAAAACAATAAAAGAGCACCCATTAACGGTAAGAACCTTTGATTTAGGCGCAGACAAACAAGTTGATGGTGCCCAAAAAGATTTACCAACCACCACAAACCCTGCACTCGGATTACGTGCAGTTCGCCTATGTTTAAAAGAACCTCAACTTTTTATTCCTCAAATTCGTGCAATATTACGTGCATCGGCACAATACAAACTACGCATAATGATTCCGATGTTATCCAATTCTCACGAACTGGATCAGGTACTGAATATAATCAACGATGTAAAAAGCAGTTTAGGTTCTCAAAATATACAATTTGATAATAATATAATGATCGGTGCGATGATAGAAGTACCTGCCGCAGCTTTATCAGCAGAAATATTTGCTCAAAAAGTAAATTTTTTCTCAATAGGTACTAATGATTTAATACAATATACCCTCGCCGTTGACCGAATAGATGAAAGTGTAAACTATTTATATGATCCATTAAATCCAGCAGTTTTACGACTCATAAAAATGACAATCGACGCAGGGAAAAAATATAATATTCCCGTCTCAATGTGTGGCGAAATGGCGGGCGATATCCGATATACCTGTTTATTACTCGGTATGGGTTTAGATGAGTTTAGTATGCACCCAAGCACCATACCCGAAATTAAATATAAAATTCAAAAATGCAATCTGAAAAAAATTAAAGATCAAGTTTCAAAGCTCCTTAGCTACACCTCGATTCAAAATTACCATGATATTCTCGATAAATTAGACAAAATCATCTAATACCAATTCCTTATCGTATTACTACCAATAAAATACTATCTGCATTAAAATTCTAAAACTGTTCCAAGAGTAGTTTCTAACAGATATAAATTGAACTATAATTTCAGACAAGTCTCAATTTCACTATTTATGGTGACTTTTAATAACATTTCCAAATAATGTCCTGTTACACTTGTGTAAACTGATGTAAGAGGCCAGTACTACATTGGTCATGTCACTTTTTACTGAATCATCTCAAATTTGATTCCTATTGATCTAGAGCTTTTCGTATGACTGAACAACCAATAAACACCCTAAACCAATTAAGCTATGCACTATTAGCCAATGATTTTGAGCATGTATCCCGAATACTGCAAAAGCTCCATCCAGCTGAAATAGCCCATATTTTCGAAGCGCTCACAACCACACAACGCGAAATTGCGTGGCCGTATATTTCACCTGACCAAGAAGGTGAAGTATTACTGCACTTAAATGACGAAGTTCGAAGTAGCCTCATTGACTCCATGGACAGTGAGCAGTTAATAGCTGCTACGGAAACGCTCGAAGCGGATGAGCTCGCTGATATTCTTCCTGAAATGCCCCAAGAAGTCATTAACGAATTATTAATGAGCATGGAGCATCAAGAAAGAGCACGATTAGAATCAGTACTTTCATACGATGAAAATTCTGCCGGCGGCTTAATGGATTTAAATACTGTTGTTGTTCGAGCAGATATTAACCTTGATGTTGTCTCACGTTACTTACGCTTACGCAGTAAACTACCCAATGGTACCGATAATCTGTTTGTGGTAAACCGTAAAGGTGAATATCTTGGTATATTACGTCTAATTGATCTTCTAACAAATAAACCAGAGCTTAAAGTATCTGACTTAATTAATACCGATATTGATGCAATCTTGGCATCAATGCCAGCAAATGAAGTTGCGTTGAAATTTGAACAACGTGATTTGATATCAGCGCCAGTAGTTGACAATAATAATATCTTATTAGGACGAATTACCATTGATGATATTGTAGATGTTATTCGTGATGAATCCGATCACTCGTTCATGAGTATGGCTGGCTTAAACGAAGAGCACGACATGTTTGCACCAGTCCTAACAAGTACTCGAAAACGTACAATTTGGCTTGGCATTAACTTATTAACCGCTTTTTTAGCATCCTGGGTTATAGCGCATTTTGCCGTCGCATTAGAAAAAATTGTTGCATTAGCTATATTAATGCCGATTGTTGCCAGCATGGGCGGAATTGCTGGAAGCCAAACACTAACCCTTGTCATTCGAGGCATCGCATTAGGACAGGTTAGTGAAATAAATTCTAAGCGCTTACTACAAAAAGAATTACTGGTTGGTATTGCAAATGGTGTAATCTGGTCAATAGTCGTCGCTATCATTGTTGGTGCTTGGTTTAATTTTCCGGAACTAAGTATAATTATTGCTATTGCTATGATGATTACCTTAGTTTTTGCAGCTGCCGCAGGCGCAATTATTCCATTAACATTAAATAAAATTGGTGCCGATCCTGCACTTGCAGGCGGTGTCGTGCTAACAACAATTACTGATATTGTGGGCTTTTTTGCGTTTTTAGGAATTGCTACACTGTACTTGATATAATAAATAACCCTGAGCTGCGCATTATAATTCTTATGCACAGCAAAAATTAGCTAGTATCAAACTACAAGTTAATTACCCGCTATTTGCATTTGTTCAACTAATATTGAGCCACATTGAGTATTACCTCTAATATCCACATCATTAGCAACATCGATTATTTGTGAAAACATATCACGTAGATTTCCTGCAACTGTAATCTCTTCTACTGGATATTGAATTTCACCATTTTCAACCCAAAAACCAGCCGCACCACGCGAATAGTCACCATTAACCATATTAATCCCTTGTCCCATTAGTTCGGTAATATAAAGTCCGTTATCCATCTTTTTTAATAATTGAGACAAATTAATTTCTTCCAAATTATTCTTAATTCGAATATTTCGTACACCACCCGCATTTGCTGTAGTTTGCATTCCTAATTTTCGAGCTGAATAACTACTAAGAATGTAATTTTGCACAATTCCGTCAACAACCCAATCTCGTGACTGAGTAGCAACACCTTCACTGTCAAATGAAGCACTACCTAAACCTTTAATTAAATGAGGCGACTCATAAATCGACAAAAATTCAGGAAATATTTTGGTATTAATGCTATTCAATAAGAATGTGGCATCACGGTACATTAATGAACCATTAATACCACGTAGAAAATGCCCTATTAATCCACTAGCAACTTCTGCACTATAAATAACAGGTGATTGCATTGTCTCAATTTTTCGACTGTCTAACCGAGCCAAAGTCCGCTCAGCGACATTACGTGCAATGACATCATTGCTTTCAAGGTCTTTAGCATCTCTGGCAACGCTATACCAATAATCACGTTGCATCGTATTATTACTTTCGGCTATCAACGCACAATTAATGCTATGACGTGAACTAGGATAATGTCCCAAGAAGCCATGGCTGTTACCATAAATACGAAGCCCCGTATGACTACTAACAGAAGCACCTTCTGAATTGGTAATGCGTGAATCAAATTCTCGTGCTAAAGTCTCACATTCGCGCGCTATGTCAATTGCCGATTCTGCAGTAACATCCCATGGATGATATAACTCTAAATCAGGAAAATCAGTGGCCATCAAAGACGCTTCTGCTAATCCAGCATATTCATCTTCTGAAGTATATCGTGCAATATCACATGCCGCTTGGACCGTGTTTATGATTGCCTGTTCAGAATAATCCGTGGTACTGGCTGAGCCTTTACGTTTATTAAAATAGACCGTAACACCAAGCCCCTTATCCCTATTATGCTCAATCGTTTCAACTTCCCCAAGCCGGACTGTCACCGATAAACCGGACTCGACATTGGCACCCGCTTCGGCTTGTGTCGCACCATTTTGCTTGGCTTGAGTTAAAATAAGATCAATTATTTGTTTTAATCGATCAACTTCAGGTAAATTATTTCCAGTGAATACAGTTTTAGCAAGTGAACTTGGCATAAAAGTCTCGTATAATTAATTATTAATGGTCTTATTTTACGTCTGTATCTAATAAGATTCAAACATTCTGTTACTTAATGAAATTGCCTCAAAATGGATGAAAATCAACTAGAAAAACCCAGTAAATCTCAACTCAAAAGAGATGCTGACAAACTACAAGAACTCGGAAATAGTTTAGTAAAACTGCCTGCCAGCGTATTACGAAATTTTTCGCTGCCTGACAACTTATCCGAAGCAATTGCACTTGCACAATCAATCAAAAAAAATGGTGCCTTAAAACGGCAATTACAATTTATTGGTAAATTAATGCGTCAACACGATACTGATAAAATTCAAACACTATACGACAATTATTTTTTAAAGCAAAATCAATCCAATAAAGAAATCCATATTTACGAACAATGGCGTGATAAATTTCTAAATAATGATAAATCTGTTTTTAATGATTTTATAACGTTATATCCGGATGTCGATCGCCAACGATTACATCAACTACAACGTCAAGCCATTACAGAAGCGAAACAGCAAAAGACACCTAAAAGTGCTCGGTTATTATTTCAACTAATCAAAGACATTGTACTTAAAAACAAAACTGAGAATAATAAAACTGATTACTAGTCAGTTTTACTAATAAACATTTAAAGGTTAATAAAACTAGTCAGTTTTACTAATAAACATTTAAAGGTTAATAAAACTAGTCAGTTTTAC
>CAYQUC010000036.1:27527-34474 GCA_964420605.1 uncultured Thioalkalispiraceae bacterium
TAATAAACATTTAAAGGTTAATAAAACTAGTCAGTTCTACTTCCGCCGACAGTTAATTTATCAATTTTTAAGGTTGGTTGGCCAACACCAACAGCAACACTTTGGCCTTCTTTACCGCAAACACCAACGCCACTATCAAGTTCAAGATTATTACCCACCATTGATACGTGGTTTAATACTTCAGGTCCATTGCCAATTAATGTTGCGCCTTTTACCGGAGATTTAATTTTACCATTCTCAATTAAATACGCCTCATTTGCTGAAAACACAAACTTGCCCGAGGTTATGTCAACCTGCCCTCCACCAAAATTCACTGCATACAAACCTTTTTCTACTGATGCAATAATTTCAGCCGGATCTTGTTGTCCTGCTAACATAAAAGTATTTGTCATACGAGGCATAGGTAAATAAGCATAAGACTCTCGGCGACCATTACCTGTAGATACGGTTTTCATTAACGTTGCATTTAATTTATCGTGCATGTAACCTTTTAAAATTCCGTTTTCAATTAAAACCGTATTTTGGCTCGAGGTACCTTCATCATCAATATTCAGTGAACCGCGTTTTCCTGCAATCGAGCCATCATCAACAATTGTGCATAACTCGGATGCAACCTTTTGTCCTATCATTCCAGAAAATGCTGAACTGCCTTTTCGATTAAAATCAGCTTCTAATCCATGTCCAATGGCTTCATGTAACAATACACCAGGCCAACCAGGACCTAATACCACTACCATCTCTCCTGCGGGTGCATCAATGGCTTCTAGATTAACAAGTGCTTGACGTACAGCTTCTTTGCCATAACCTAAAGCACGTTCATCAGTGAAATAACTGTAATCCACTCGACCACCACCGCCAGAACTACCTTGTTCACGACGACCCTTGGATTCAACAATGACGCTCACACTCAATCGTACCAAGGGTCGAATATCCGCATTAAAAGTCCCGTCAGAAGCTGCAACTAAAACGACTTCATGAACACCTGATAAACTAACTGAAACTTGAGTTATTCTTGGATCAATTTTTCGTACATCACTATCTAATTTTTTCAGTAAATCAATTTTTTCGTTAGAATGTAACGATTGCAATGGATTATCTGGAATATAAAGATTATTCAAACTTTGTGATTTCCAGGATTGTATTGTTCCTTGCTGACCTTTAGAAGAAATAGCTTTTGCTGCATTTGCTGCATGTGTTAATGCTGGTAGTACAATCTCATCTGAATAAGCAAACCCAGTTTTCTCACCGCTAATAGCTCTTATGCCGACACCTTGGTCGATGTTAAAACTACCTTCTTTGATAATACCATCATCTAAAATCCAAGACTCATGTTGAGATGCCTGGCAATAAATATCAGCACTATCAATTGAGTTTTGCATTATTAAATCTAATGTTGATTGCAAATCATTTTGAGTTAAACCGGTCGGTTCAAGTAATAATTGGCTTACTTGTTCTACTGAATTTGATACCATATTAAACCTTTAATTTTCTATGTTGTAATGCAGGAAAAACTTTACGTAAACTTTTAATCTTATTCTGATCTATTTCAGATATAACAAATCCTGAGCCACTAGATAGTTCATCCAAAATTGCCCCCCATGGGTCAACAATCATACTGTGACCATAGGTTTCACGACCATTAACATGGTAGCCACCTTGAGCAGATGCTGCAACATAGCATAAATTCTCAATCGCTCTGGATTTTAATAGTGGCTCCCAGTGTGCTTTACCTGTTAGCGAAGTAAATGCAGCAGGAATAACAAAAATTTCTGCTCCTTGTTCGCTCATAATACGAAATAATTCTGGAAATCGGAGATCATAACAGATAGCAATCCCGATTCGTCCAATTGGTGATTCAAAAACACAAACCTCAGAACCCGCTTCTATCGTCTCGGATTCTCGATAAGTATCTTTACTATCTGGAACATTGACATCAAATAAATGAATTTTATCATATCGAGCAACTATCTTTCCTTGCGCATTATAAACAAGACAAGTAGCTCGAATTAAGTTTTCATCTTCAGTTAATAGTGGAATTGTTCCCGCAATTATCCAAATATTAAAATCGATAGCCAACTGCGCTAAAAAATCTTGTATTTGTCCTGCACCATATACTTCACGTATTGATACTTTATCTTGTTCTGTCATCCCCATTATAGCGAAATTCTCGGGCAAAATTACAATTTCAGCCCCTGCTCTCGCACTAGCTTGTACTAACCGCCTAACTTCAATTAAATTTGAAGAAACAGTCGATCCTGATGCCATTTGTATGGCTGCCAATTTAGTCATGATAACTCTATGTATTTATTGTTTAATAACATTAATAACCGAACCCACTTTTTTACTTGTATTCCCTAAATTCTTATGTATTTTGTAGCAGCAAATGCAGATAGCTCCTGTATAGAGGCATTATCCATGAATAAATATCAAATAGTATCAGATGCCAGCACATTTAACGTAAAAAAAAGAATTAAGTAAAATAGTCTAATTCAGAAGATCTAGCTGTCATCAAAATTATCATCCTCATTATCGAAGTCTTCATCAGAATCGTCGACAACGATCGGTTTTGTGATATTCGTAATCACTGGTTTTTCCCAGCTTCCAGTGACATGATACGTCCGCATCTCAACTTTATTCAAATCGATTATGCCACCGAGTATTTTAGTAACGATTAAGGTCGGTAATCCTCCGAGTAATCCACCAAGTACCGCTGTCGTATCCGTAATATTAGGGATCACCCTAATTTTTTGATCAAATTCACGCTTAACCAAGTCACTCTTACCATAGATGTGTATTTCAGCAGGACTGCTAGTCATTAAAATATCTTCCGCTGACATAACACCTTTAACAATTCGAATATCTCCTTGAACTGAATCAAAACTTAAACCAGAACTAAAAATATCGCTAAAATCACCAAATAATCTCCTCGGTAAATTACTGAGACTCAAAAGACCCAATAAACGTCCCGCTTTAGGATCAATGTCCAGTATTTCACCATCAAATGCATTCACTCGTATTTCAGCAAACAATTTATCCAGTGAAAATTTAAACGGACTATCATGCCACCAAATCGTCATATCTGAGTCACTAGTACCTTTATTAATTACGGATTGAAAACCTAAAGATGACAAGGTAGCACCCAGATTTGATGAAATAAATTTAACATTAGTAAATTTAGTTAATGATCGATTTTTTTGCTTGTTAGGAAAAATATGCCAAAGTCCAGTGCTAGTAACATCAAAATTTTCAGAATAAAGATTAAGTTTTTTAATATTAAGCCCATTCTTAGAGTGCTCAAAATTAAAGTGTAACGAACCAACTTTTACTTTATCGTAAAATATGTTTCTAATTTCACCACTAAATTCAGGTAATGTTCTTGGATCCAGACTTGAAAATTCAATCTCATCATCTGTGATCTGAACAGCCTTACCACTATCAGAAGCTAAATCTTTTTTTGCTCCCTTTATATAAAGAGAATCCACATCAAAGATTATTTTGGTATCAGCAGAAATAAAATTGTTACTGTCTTTAAACTTACTATATTCAAGCTCATTGATAAAATTAGTCCATAAATTATAATCAATATCATGAATATTACCTTGGATTGATATTGTTTTATCTTGTAATTTAATTTTTTTAGTCGTGTCAAAACTAACATTAGCACTAGCTAAAGAATACTGTCCATTTTCAATATTAATAATACTAGAGATTGATAACTTATCTCCTATCGAAAAATTGATATTATTTTGATTGTCTGATATAAATTTACTTTCAATACTAAGGGCTAACTTTTCTTTTTTAAGCTTTTTCAGCGGCTCAGGTAAGTTTAAATTGATACCTTTTAAATCTGTTGTAATAACAATTGATGCTGGAATATCTTGATTATTGACAGTATATCCAAAATTAAAAATTCCTTGCCAATTAGAAACACCCGTACTTTTTTTCATCCAAGGTATATTAATTTGTTTTTGAATTGTGTCAGAATGAAATTTACCCTGAACTAAAATATGTTGACTAAATGCATTATTTTTCGATTGAGAATATATACGAATTGATGCAGGCTCATTAAATATTAATGAATTGATATTGTTCGCTTTAAAGCCTTTCTCATCAAAATTTATCTTACCACTAATATTTTTAATATTTAATATATTATTGTAGAGTGAAATACCACTATTTGAGGTTACAATCGTTCCATTGTAATATGTAGATTGTATTTCTTCCATTTCGTCTGACAAAGGTATACTCACAAAAATATTCATTTCACTATCACCAGTGAACTTAAATTCATCAATAATTGCTTTATTTTTACCAGCTATTGGGCTATTAGCTAAATATTTAAAAAGATCATTTGTTGAAGTATCAATATTTCCTTTTATAACTAATTCAGGCTCTATAAAATTTTTAATGTATATTGAAGCATCTTTAACATTACTATTTAACATCTTTGCTTTAGAAATATTAATATCAAAGCCTGAACCTGTAAAACTAATATCTGCATCAGCGTTATAGATTTTTGGCCACCCATCTAAAAATTGCAGCACGAAATCATTACTTTCTAAACTTACTTCAAATTTACCATTGTGCTTTAAATATGGAAATTCATTTAAACGACCTTGTAAGACAACACCACCTTGCTTTACAAAACCCGATTTCAAACTAGAATCAAGCCAATCAATTAAACCTTCATCCATAATGGCTACCGGGTAATATTTCCCAGCATTTGCTATATTTCCATTTTCAAATGTTATTTGTAAATCAATTAATGGTGAGTCATCCGTAGTTGGAAAAATAAGTTGCACATTGGAATTAAGCTTAATATCGCTATTACTAATATCAATATTATCGCCAGTTATATACCATTCATCTGCAGCCTTACTCCAATTTAATCGACCTGCTATATTTTCAAAATCAATTTTATCTCTAAATAACTGAGAAAAATGTATTGATGAATTTTGACTATCAATAACCATGCTACCATGAGTATTTGTGGTATATACCGCACCCGTGAGATTTTTTACACCCGGAATATAAGCATCAGCATTAGTTGTTATATTTAAAAAATTAGTTTGGAATAAAAAATCATCGGAAAATATAGTAGCTACATTAAACCGAACATGCGTGTCAAACATTTGTCCACGCGGAGCTATAGTTTCAAGTTGTTTAATACTTTCTTGGGGTATTATTTTAATTTTTTGAACAAATTCACTGGCATCATCAAAATTGAGCTTATCGATGTAAATGTCAATAACGGAATCAGATTGAATATTATGATGACTTTCAACCAATACACGCGATAATGGCCAAACTTTATTGTTTACTTCATAATGAAATCTATCGATATTTAAAGCCCAGCCGTCAGTTAGATTATCCCAACGCCATACAGCTCCCATTTTATCAATATTAATCTCTCGATTAAGCTCGGAGCTATTAAATTTTAATTGTCGAACATTTGTAGCACCTGAAATTTCTTTTAATTGTCCTAGCTTAAAATCAGCCCACACTTCAAAGTTATAAATACCACTAGCCGGTTTCAACGGTATAATATTAGTAGGTATACCAAACTCTGATATATTAACCTCCTCGCCTTTCACATAAGCTGCGCCTTCCCAACTTGCCGGATTTAAAATATCTCCAGTCATATCCAATTCAATTTTAAAGCGCTTAGCAATTTTACTTTGTAATTGCCAATCACCAGAAAGCGTGTGTCGATCGTCGCTATTATTAAATTGTAAATTAATGTTAGAAAATTTTAATACTTTATTAGTCTTTGAGTTAAGCCAATGAATCGTACTATTTTCTAATTTTAGTTTATCTTGTTGAAACAACCAGTTTGATAATTCATTAGATTCGTCTGAGCTAATATTTTTTGTTGGATCAAATTCAGCAACATCTATACCCTGAACTTTAAAAGTATTATTTTCATTTTGTGTAACAACTAAATTTATACCTCTAATCACAAAACTTTTAGGTGTAAATTCTAGTTTTTTTATTGAATTAAAAAGAGCTAAACCAACCCGCGCTTCTTTAAACCGTACCATAACTTTATCAGTTGTTCTTTCTAGCAAACTGACATTCTTGAATATAAACGTTGGTGTAAAACCTATAATTTTTGCATCAAAGGTTTCTATTTTGAGTGGTTGTTGTAAATACTGACTCGCTATTGTTTCCAGATTATTACGAAGACCGCCGACATTTGATATCAAGGAGCGAGCTAGAGTCATTGAAATTGCAGCTAACACTAATATTGTTACGATGAAATACCATAATAATCGTCGACATCGTAGTATAAAACTTAACTTAGCTCGTTTTTTCATATTGAACAGAAATATTTCAAATACTTACATTAGTACAACATCAAACTGTTCTTGACTGTACTGAGTTTCAACTTGAAACTTAATATTTTTATCTATAAACGCTTCAAGTTCGGCAACACTATTCGATTCTTCATCTAATAAAACATCAACTACTTCTGGCGACGCTAAAACAAGTAAATTATTGGTATTAAACTGTCTTGATTCCCTTAAAATTTCTCTAAACAATTCATAACAAACAGTTTCAGCAGTTTTTATTGAACCTCGGCCATTACATGTAGGGCAAACCTCACATAATATATGCTCAAGACTTTCTCTCGTTCGTTTTCTTGTCATCTGAACTAGCCCTAGTGCAGAGACTTCACTTATATTTGTTTTAGCATGATCCTTATCAAGATTTTTTTCTAATAAACGCAGAACTTGTTTTTTATGATCAGTGTCTATCATATCTATAAAATCTATAATGATTATCCCACCCAGATTACGCAGTCGTATCTGTCGAGCTATAGCCTGTGTTGCTTCAAGATTTGTTTTAAAAATAGTTTCTTCTAAATTACGATGTCCAACAAAAGCACCCGTATTAACATCTACGGTTGTCATTGCTTCAGTTTGATCAATAATTAAATAACCACC
>CAYQUC010000037.1:0-31807 GCA_964420605.1 uncultured Thioalkalispiraceae bacterium
TTAGGATCGTTAATTAATATTGGTCGTATTAAACCAGACACTCCAATTTTTAGAGTAGTAATTGGAAAGGTAATAATAGGCGATGTTATATAACTATCTTTTTTATCATCATGGTGTTCCGATTCTTCTGTTTCATCTCCATCGGAATCTTTATCGTCTTCATGCTCATTCTTATCTGAAACATCATTATGTTCCTGCTCATCACCGTCGTCGTTAATATCATTTTTCATTTTTTGAACACGACGAATGCGAAAAAATTTTTCTGTTTCCGTGGTACTCGCTATTTTATAAGCACCGGTATATATTCCATCATTAGCTTTAACATCGGGTTCTATGCCATCATCAAATAAAAATGCAATGGATTTATTCAGTACCACACTAAATTGCGTCACCTCATCCAGAAACAGTACTTTGGGCTTGATACCGCGGTTAACTAATGTTGTTCCGAATACGACTGTTTGCGCGCGATTTGATGGTGCTAACCCGGACGGTGACGCAAAAGGTTTGCTGAGTGTTGTTTTGGCCAGATAGTTTTTATCCATCACGTCAATTAACACTGTCGAATTAATCGTCTCTATCACTTGATTATTTAAATTACTCAAAGTAACTTTAGTATTAAATTTATAGCGACCAATTGAGTTCGCTATTATAACGGGGTTTGTCGCTAATGTTTTTAAAGTACTTATAACTTTTCCGTCAAGGGGAAAGTCACTATTAAAACGTAGTCCATCGACAGGACTATTCGTTATCGGTATAACGCTATGTTCAACTTTGAGCAACACTGATTTGTTTAACATTTTATTGAGTTCAATGCTGAAATAGAGCTTGTTACTTTCCATTCCAGATTTCAATGTTAATTGATCAACACTCTGGTTCACAAACAGTATTCGATTAGTCATTAAAGATAGTGGTATTGAATCAACTAAGGTTGTCCCTGTAAGATTGGCTTGTAATTGTCCAGAAATTATTTTCTCCGATATTAATGTTATGTCCGACACTGCGATACCCGCATTACTGGTCAACACGGTTTGCTGTTGATTTTGTTCAAAATCTAATAATGAAAAAACCACTTTAGCATTTTTAACCGGTAACCCTAGGGCTGTCACAGTAGCTCTAGCTTGTAGCGATTGTTTATTAATGAGTATTGAATTTAATTGTGGTTGTAAATAAATTTTATCGGCTGGTGCATCAATTCTTAATGCTATTCGTTTACCAATATCACCTTTTAATTTTATTTGGATTTCATTTAAATCTTTTTGTAACCTAACCGCAACATCAAGGCTATTCGTATTAAGATTAAAGGTTTTATCCGTCACTATGTCACTACCATTGAGTGATACGCTGACACTATTAACCCGTTCAAGTATTATCGAATCTATTTTGGCTGCATTAACGATGTTTAAAACTGCATAGCCTGCTTTTGGAACATTAAATTCCAAACGCTCAGTTTTTGAATCAACAGTATCGAGTACAATTATTTTTGTTTCGACAACCTGTGCTTTGTCCGATGTTAGCATTGTAGACAATGACGTATTGGTTTCTGTCGTTAATGACGATGTTGACGATTGCCCACAAGAATAGATAAAAACACTTGAAAAAATTAAATAAAGCAACACTAAGTAAATAGAATTAATCTTCATATCCATACTCCCGTCCTTAGATTTATAAATTTATTATTATTTTGGCTTAATTGTTATATATCGAGAAAACTCAAGCAGGTAACGATCCAATTATTACGCATTACTTTACAGTATGAAATTCGATCGATTTTGGAGCATTACAGGGGTATAACTAGCCCTTAACATTTAACTAATAGACCATTATGCAGAAGATCGACAGACTATCTGCTTAGAACATGAAAATAAGTTTATTGCTAATTTATAATTTGTAAAATTACCTGAAAATAAGTAATGAATACCGTGCCATCACGGATGATGTTATTGAGTTCATATTTGCTCTGATCTCAAAGCAGCTTCCTCATACCTAAACTAATACCATAATTATCAATAATGTCATTACCCATAAGTGTTCGAGCATTGAAAAAAAATTGAAGTTCGTCTTGTAACACAACCGATACCCCGAGGTTGATATCAAGGTATTCACGATCAGGAGTATCGGTTGTATAACTAAAACGTTTTTGACGCATGTCACCCACAAAACTAACGTCAATAGTCCGTGCGTTCAGATCATGTTCCTGTTTTAAGTTGAGGCTTTGTTGAATCACCACAACACCAAAACGAGTACTAACCGCAACCGAACCCCAAAAACCCAATGTTGAGATTAACGACGTTTGTTGGTCTTCATGATAGTTTAACTCTAAACCGGTAAAACCCGTTTCATTATAAGTGCCGTATTGCGTATTAACCATATCCAAACTTAAACGCGGCCCAAAGCTGACATTTTGAATGGATGTTTCATATGCCAACAGAAAACCGGCATTTATTTGTGTTGCAGTGTTTTTTATCGCTTGATCGCCAACAATAGTTTCATAATAAAAATTACCAAACGCATCATTTTCAGAAAAGTAACCAGAGCGTTTTTTAGTATTTAATTTAAGGGCATAACCAAAATAAAAATCGAAATACATTTGTTCATTAATTAAAAAGGAGCCAAAGCCGGTTAAACCATACGAATTGGATTCAAAATTATTTCCACCGATATATCCGCCTCGTTGAGATTCAGTTTTAAATGCAACACCAGTAAATAAATTTTCACTGTATTGTGAATCCATACCCAGAATAAGTTTTGAAATTTCAGAATTGTACCCCTCTTCCAAAGCTGTCACCTTACGGTTCATCGTATCCATTTCGACAGTAATAAAAAAAGCTGGACCGGTCGTACTAACTTCGTCATTATCAGAATAATCCGATAGTGTATTGTCATCGTGTAATTGTTTTAAACGTTTTTTTACCTCACCAGAAAAGCTTGCTGGTGAACTAGCACTGCCACCTGTCGATGATGAAGGACCCACACCATTAGCTGGAACACCACGTGTACAGGTTGCTAATAACTCCCCCGTCAAAAAAGACGTGTTGGAAGGATTGCCTCCAAGCAGGTTTCCACATTCTACTCCCGATACTACTTTTAATTGATTTTGTATGGCAAAATCCAGGGTTTCGGAAAAAGCCAAGTTAATACCCACAAAAATGTCTAGTACAATTAACAATACCAACTTCAAATAGCTATTCAATGCAATTACACGAATGATTTCCACTAATTTCTTGACTTATTTTTAGGACAATGACAGTAAACTGTTTAACGGCGCTGAATTCACTGACTTTAAAACTAAAGATTGAAATAAATAATGGTTAGTCGTATATTTTTTGGGGGAAATAAGATTTGAATATTTTAAATGAAAAAATTAAATTAATTTAATTTTTTTTATAAATACATTTTACAAAATGTTAAAACTCGGTTCATCCAACATGGGCTAAACCGAGCTTTAAAAGTTAGAATGATTTTCAACTAATCATCTTTACTATCAGAATGACCTTTCTCTTCGTCATCAGGTATACTGTCTTCAAACACTTTAGAACAATTTAACAGCTTAAATGATTCATTATGATCATTCTTAGTTGCAGTACTAATAATCACATGCTCTAACTCAACAACCGCATTAGAATCCCACACAAAATCAGATTTAATTAAATCAAAAGCAACCCGTATTGCAGCACAACCCGACACTAGAGCAGTAGACCAGCTCGTCCCATAGTTGAACGAATTATCATCATCATTAGGAACTCCCCAACCCGGTGCGTATATTTCTGCTGCTTGACTCTTATAGTATAGTGTTCCGCCAAATGGAGTTGTTAATGAATTTTCATTTGAACAAGCTTCACCAATATTATCATCTGAATTAGAACCTCCAACTTTTAAAATTGAATCTTTCATTTTTCGTAGAGAGTGATCTGAACAACTACATGACAGATCGTCATCATCACTGTAAGAAGCTGGAAATCGATCTGTCTTACCATCACAAGCACCATTACCTGCTGAAGCGACGACGAGTTTATTACTGCAAATAGCATTACAAGTAGCCGTTTGAAGACTGGAATCATGATTTGCTTCAAGACTAATATTAATAATTTTTGCCTCGGATAATGCCGCACACTCAATAGCACCGGCTAAATTTAAGCGAACACTCGATCCTCTTATACTTCGATAAGACAAAGGTAGAATTTTTGTGTTTGGTGCAACTCCGGATATGTTTGAACCAGATGAAGTGTTACCTGCAATTAGACGCGCAACCTTCGTACCATGAGCCGAAACCGGTTCAGAAGTTCTACCACGATTATAATACTCAGCACATCTAGCTGTGTCGTTGAATGCAACAGGCATATCGATACACTTGCCACTTAATGCCGGATCATCACAGTTAATGCCACTATCAATAATAGCAACAATCACATCCTTGGAACCGTCAATAGGAAGATTCGAGTTTTCATGTTTATCTTTAAATGTTTCAAGTTCTATATTGTCTAAATACCAATCGGCGAATACAGAACTGCTAAAGATCAACAGTGTCGGGAAAAAGATGGCTGCTATTAAAAAACTTCTATTTTTTTTCATAAACTACCTACCTTGACTATTCAATTAAATGTACAAAAAAATACGGTGATAATAACAAGCAAACTAAAACCACACTGCATTTCTAAAATATCAGACATAAAAAATGCCTGTCCGTAAAATATCTACCGAAGAAAAACTGTTATCACTATAACGTTAAGTTCGAATTATGGTTCGTTATAACTCTTAATAATCTTGCGTTATGATGTTACTAATTAATACTCTCTCTTGCTGTTACTCAAATTTAAACAAAAAAATATCCTGTCCATAAAAAATCTACCGAAGATTAAATAACTATGTCATTACGCAACTCGCGTATTATCGATTATCTCGAGGTGAATTTGTTACACACTCAGAAAAGTCTGCAATCCTACCGATGGTTTAATAATTAACGCTCTACAATTACGGTTATCGTTCATTGAAACTGCTCTATAAATAAATTTATTGCTTACCTTAAATTTATTTATAGACTACTTTTTAAACAATCAACAGCAATAACTAAAATAATCTAAAATAAAAATCAACGTTGAAGCACTAAAATACACTGTTATTTTAAGCTAATATCGATTTCTAAATTATTTTTAACTATTACAGTGAGCTAGAAACTAAGGCAAATTAAAACTAAAAGAGTGTAATAAATAGAATGCTGCTTTAAGTTTCGTTATATTAAAAACTACAACGCCTGTAATGGATTACCAATGATTCGGTAATCTGAAAAGGCTTTATAAGCTGGTTTATATTCCGGTTTATCGTGTAAACGTTCATGCATTTTTATAACGAGTGTTGCTAGATCACTCGCGGCTCGCTTATCAAATAGCTCACCCATCAAATGTGCCAGCCGAGTATTAGCATCAACTAGTAACGGTTCAACAGCACCCAAATACGCACCGACTGCGCCACTTAAAACCAAACGACATCCAAATGGAAAGACACCGTAGGTACGTTTTAAGGTGTCACATGCAAAACAAATGAAAGTACCACACGGTTGTCGTTGTTGCACTTGGGTAAAATGATACCAGCGTAAACCTTCATAGCCAGTCAGCCCTCGTGGCCTACCATGGCCAACGTAAACCACCACACGTGGTCCCTGTGCTAATTTTTGCACCAAGTCATCACGCGTTATAGTGTCATCATACCAACCTTCAACGTTATTTGGATTACTGCTACGCATCCAACGTGCAATACGCTTACCCAACCGTAAATACGATCGCCGCCACATGGCGAGTACCACCCACAAATGATGAGGTGAATCGTATGTGGCAGCCATTAACCATGGCTTTAAATCACTGGGTTGATTGGCAAACACCAATCCTAATGGCAAGCCAGAAATTAACGGCCCAGGTGCGACACTTCGTGGGGATCGGTTTCGGGGAACAACTAATAATAATGCATCAACTTTTGTGCGTAACCGTGTAACCAATTGTGTTAATTGATAGGGATCGTTGGCAATTTTTTGTTTACTTTTCTTTGAAGAGATTATTTCCTGTCGTACAAAAAAGCGGACTTTATAGTCACAGACTACAAGTCCACTTCTAATCACTGGCCAATACTCACGTGGCGCAATAACAACTAATTCGCGCATGAGCTAACTCAACTTATCGTGTTGCAACTCGGCGTGTTGTAGCTCGACGTGTTGCAACCCTAGTTGTTGGTATCCGAACAGGCCGAATAGTAGCAGTTCTTATTACCGGTACTCGTAAATTGAATTTAGGTAATTTTACTGATTTAGCCCGGTACACTGCTGCGGTATAAGGTTGATATTTAGTGTAAGAAACCTTAGTTATCCAACGCGCAGTCCAATACGAATCTATCAACGTAGCTTGTTGTTCACGATTAAATTTGGAGAAGTCACCATTGAATTTGACCAAATCACTATCCAATACAGTATAACCTTTACCAAATAACTGCGCATGAAGAGCTTCAACCATGTACACCGGACCCGCAGTCACCGCTTGCCAAACGTGTGTTAATTCATGAATTAACGTTCTCATTTTTACTGGGAATTTAGAAGAGAAGTTAATAACATACATAGTGGTAAATGTTCGTTGACCATTTAGATAATTAATCGCATCCGCAGGGAATGCGCCATTTGTAATTTTAACCCGATCTAAATCAATCGACCAACCAAACACTTTACGTGCTTCAGTCCGCTCAGCAGTATTTAAGCCACGGTAACCACCCCAAAGTTCGAGGAATGCCGAAAATGCTAATGCAACTATGGATAAGCCTCCTTTAACCGCCGCTTTTAATACATCCAAAGCGCCTTTACCCATGGCTTTTAAACCTTGTAAAAATCCTTTTCGGAAGCCAGCCGCAACATCCAAGCAAATCGCTTTAACAGCTTTTACTAATTGCACACCAACTGCGAATAAACCTTCCAGTACGGTTCGGATGGTGCCAACCACACGTCCCGCAGCAGCGGCCAAAATTTTACCTAACTTGCGCGTTTCTTGATAAATGGCACCGACAATTTTTTTCAATGCTTGAGAGGTCATTACAAATGCATCTTTCATTAAGTTTGCAACTTTACGTCCGGCATCCATTATTCCCCGAACCGCTGCTCGCAGCAAACTACTGGCTTTACCAACAACAGACGATAATACAAACTTAATGCCTTTACCCAGTTTTACTAATGCACCGGCCATTTTACGCACCAGTGCAGCTCCACCTTTAACGGCATCGGCCATAATGGCATATAAATTTTTACCGGCTCTTAACAACGCATCAGCAACATTGCGTACCACCGCCAATGATTTTTTTGCTACCGCCTGCATAATGTGTAATGCTTTTTGTTTTAAAGTAAGTAATGATTTAACAACCGTGCGAATAGTTGCTGATGCAAAGTAAATAGCACTGTTCATCACATCGGCCACTTTTTTACCGGCTTTGAGTACCGAACCCACCACCAAGCGAACTGTATTATAAGCTTTGTTAGCAATGGCCTTGAGTACGTCCGAGACTTTTTTATTTAAACTCAATAATGATTTAACAATGTTGCGAATTGATACTAAAGTCAGTTTAATAGCACCTGCCATAATTTCAGATACTTTTTTTCCTGCACGTAATACGGCATCAACAACACCGCGCATATTTCCATATGTTTTTTTGGCTATAGATTTTAAAATATCAAAAGATTTTTTACCTAAGCTCAATAATGATTTAACACTATTGCGTAACATGCTGGTACCGAGTTTAAGTGTGTCGAGCATAATACTCGTCATGCTTTTTCCTGCTTTTAATATTGCACCAACGATTTGTTTTACGCTACTGTATGCCGATTTTTTAACACTGCTTAAAATAGAATATACAGATTTTTTAAGTTGAATTAATGCTTTAACGGCTTTGTTAACCATTGCAGCTCCAGTACGCATTGACTCTGCAACAAGGTGTGCAACTGATTTTCCAGCGGCCATAATACCGCGCACAGTTTCCTTGATGATACTGGTCGATTTTTTAGCTACCCACGATAAAATCTCCCTAACACGTCGACCGGCAGTAACTACCCCAGAAATGTATTTTTTTAATACCGAGGTACCTTGTTTAGCCGCTTCAGATAATATTGTTGAAACAGACTTACCAGCCTCAACTAGGGAGCTAACTAAATTGGCTAATTTTGCCTTTGGCCATTTCGCAGCATTTTTAAGAACTTTTCCGAGCGACTTACCTGCTGAAACAACAGAATCCACAATGGTTTTAACACTTTTACTGATAGCATCAACCTTGTCTTCTATAAAACCACCTACAGCATCAACAATACCACCATCAGTGCCCTCTAGTTTTGGTTTATTTTTACGTAAAACCCCACCTGCAATTTCTAAATATTGTGTTATGTCTTTTATACTACCACCAGATTGAAAATAATCTTTCATATAACGACGCGCATGAGTTTTACTAAGCTCACCGATACCATGCACCATAATCATCCCAGCGCCTGATTTATTAAACGATTTACACATCATTCGACGTTGTTTGATACCAGCCTTATTTGCCCACTGAATCATTTCTCTCGCACGAGCTCTACTTTCTAAATTATTTTTAGAATCTTTAATCATCGCAGATGAAAATTTTTCTGCTTTTGCTGATGAGCCTTTATACAAAACATTAATGGTTGGAGCAAGTTGCCCGAACTTGAATTTTAGTTTACGTATACTGCTACTAGTCGTAGCTACACTTTTAAAGTTGATTTTACCCGCAAGCGTCAATGCAGAAGCAGCCGATAATTTTACACTAGCAACTTTTTTTACAGGTGATTTTTTTCTACTTGAAGCGGCTGTTTTTCTAGTTGCTCGTGTAGTACGGCTAGAGTTTCTTCGAGTAGTGTTTTTTTTCTTTGCGACTGGCATATACCGGTTCCTCCATATAAGGATAATTCGACAACAAAAAACCAAATTAATTTTTGGTATAGAGGAAGTATAGGTATACAGTTATTTTAGTAAATGTGTAAAATCACATTTAATCTGTATACTTCATCACAAAACTAGAATTAATTTTTTATTTTTAATGTACATAAAACACCTATATATAAGTGTATTTCGCACATATCATTACCCTGTACTTTATAGATATACAGATATTAATTAAATTAATTTAGTAGTAGTATTTAGCGACAATTAATAAACCAACTTAATTTTAGAAATAAAAATCGACATTACAATGTGATTGATTGTGTGGTTTAAGAATAAATACCAGAGAAATTATAAGACAAGAGTGAAATATTCAGAACAGTATTAATCAACAAACTTATTATCCATTAAGCTTGTGACGAATTAGGTGAAGCGGTTATATTTGTTACTTCATTCCAACCTTCAAAACAATGAGCTGCTAATACATTTTTTTTCCAAAATAATTTATTACTGTGTTCACTCAAATCAACCTGCTTGCATAACAGAGGCCAATTTTTCTCGATGACACTGATCATATTTTCTATAATTGTTTTTGCCTGCGTATTTGATATTCTAAAGACACCGGCTATTGAGGAAATATTACGCAATGATGCTTCATTAGCAAAACGCCCATTAATGGCTAAAACTTGTTGTATGCTATTATCAATTTTAATTTGTGGACAAATACCAAATGCCGGACTTAAACGTAATTTGTGTCCA
Organism: uncultured Thioalkalispiraceae bacterium; assembly: GCA_964420605.1. GTDB lineage: Bacteria > Pseudomonadota > Gammaproteobacteria > UBA6429 > Thiohalophilaceae > CAYQUC01. The sequence goes on from CAYQUC010000037.1 coordinate 9,669, forward strand.
TCCCACATAGCTGAGAAATGTTTAATACTATCATCGGTATTACCAATGAGTATATTAAAAGCTAAACGTTTAAATAATTCTTCAAGGGCTAATTTAGGTTCAAAAAATTCGCGACGAACGACATCCGCAATTGAATGATAACTTGCATATTGTGCTTCAGTTTCAGTTAAGCCAAGCAAACTAAAACCACTTAAGATAAAATTGCGTGAGGTACTGGCTATAACCGTTTTGTTAGTTTGACGATCAAAACGTTGCACCAACAATACTTCTAAATGATTGTTGCTTTCAAATTTAACAGGTGCAACAGTAAGACCTGCCAACTTGGCTAAACGCATAGCAATGTATTCTAGTTTAACCACATCAGCACGATCATCAACCGATGCAAACTTAACAATCCAATCGTGATTCTTCCAACTCATAGTCGCTTTGGGCTGGGCACCGCCCATACTCGAGCCTTGCATTAATACAAAGTCCAATTCTGGTGGAAGTGTTTGGTGTTGTTCAATTTTTTTTGCAGCTGTCAAAATATCATCGATACTCATTTGTTGCATAGTTCTATCAATATAATCTGTATTGGAGTTTTGAAAATCCAGAGCGCCACTGCGATTACTGTCAGTTAATAATAAGTAGTCTAATTCGTTCAAACGCATCCCTGGGTAGTGATAATCCACCACGTAACGCCCCCAATAATCTGGTGCAGCATCGCGAAAACACGAATGAATGACATTTTGTCCTTTTGGCGTAAAACTGCCTTTCTGTAATGGCAACTCAAACGGCGAGAATGGAATTGCCGCAGCCATTTCACGATACCGTTGACCATAGGTAAATCGATATAATTTATTTTGTTTCACAATTTGGCCCGCCACCACGGGCTCACTGCTGCTGGGTAACCACACCCAAACAAAGACATCATCTGCGTTTTGAATTTTAGAAATTGTCATCAAGTTCTGTCATGGTTGCCTGGGTTCGCGTCGGTAAAACACTCGCAAAACTGGCGACCGTAGTGGATAAATTTAATAGTCTATTAGTATTTTCGGCTAATAACCAAATACCTATAATAATACAAGCATCTATAAGGGGTCAGAGCCCTTTAAATATGTAAGAAATATTTAGTACATTTAATAATCATATTTTACACTCATTTGTAGCTTACATAAAATTATGGAAACGATGATTTCAATGAAACATTAACTTTCTGACGATAAAATGGAGAAATATCCAGCTAATATTAAGAGAATGAATCAATTTTTCTCAATATCATCAATTTGTCCATACTACGTCCTACTCAGAAGGAGCACACGTGAATAATAATAAGAACTCCATTGGTGATCGGATAATCAATTTATGGCGACGATTATCTCCTATTCCGGGGGGTGCTTGGCTATTTAGTAAAATATTCGGTTTTATGGTGCCATATAGCGGTTCAATTAGCGCCACAGTTAAACAACTTAGTCCCGGCTATGCCCGGATCGAATTACGAGACCACCGGAAAATTCGTAATCACCTAAACTGCATTCATGCCATAGCACTACTAAATTTAGGTGAACTTGCTACTGGTATGGCATTGCTGACCGGTCTACACGCTAATAACCGAGGCATTATAACCTCGTTATCAATGAGTTATTTTAAAAAAGCCCGAGGACGATTAATAGCCATTGCCGAAACAAAGCAACCTGACGTTAAATCCGAAATTGATCATGAAGTTGTCGCTGAAATTCAAGATCAGTCTGGTGATGTAGTGGCCCGCTGTATTGCCCACTGGCGTTTGGGACCAATCCCGTGAGTAAAGTTAAAAATAACACGAGCAATAAAGTGACTACTCACGACAATAAACAGTCCGACCTCGCACAACAATTTACCACCGAGCTTGGTATTGATGTCCCTATCATCTGCGGCCCGATGTATCCTTGCAGCAACCCCGAATTGGTGGCCGCCGTTTCTGAAGCTGGTGGCATCGGTATCGTGCAACCATTGTCTTTAACCTATGTGCATGGTTATAAATTCCGTGACGGTTTACAAAAAATAAAAAGTCTCACCCAAAAGCCGATCGGGATGAATGCCTTGATTGAGCAATCCTCAAAAAAATACCATCAACAAATGCAACAATGGATAGATATTGCGTTGGAAGAACAAGTGCGTTTTTTTATCACCTCGTTAGGTAAACCCAACTGGGTAGTAGAACATGTACATGCTGCAGGTGGATTAGTATTTCACGATGCAACCGAACTCAAATGGGCAATGAAGGCACACGACGGTGGAGTTGATGGACTCATTGCAGTTAATAGTCAGGCCGGCGGTCATGCTGGCAACAAAACGGCAAAACAATTAATCACTGAATTGGCTGAGCTTAAACTACCTATAATTTGTGCTGGAGGAATAAGTAATGAATCGGATTTTATAAACGCATTAAAACTCGGTTACGCCGGTGTACAAATGGGCACACGTTTTATCGCGTCACAAGAATGTACTGCGAGTGACAGTTACAAACAAGCCATTATCAATGCAAACGAAAATGATATTGTTCACAGTGAACGCATCACGGGTATTCCTGTTGCCGTAATCAATACCCCATTTATAAAACGCACTGGATTAAAGTGCGGTGCGATCGCACGGTGGTTATTAAAAGGCCGTCGAACCAAACACTTCATGCGTACTATTTATGCTTTGCGATCTTTATACCAGCTTAAACATGCTTTACTCGATAAAACTGGCCGTAAGGAATATTGGCAGGCTGGTAAGAGCGTTGAAAATATAACGTCAATAAAATCTGCAGCAACAATCGTTAAAAATTTATTCATAGAATATCAAAAAAATAAAAAATTATAATTAAATATTAAACAGTTTTTAAAGTATCAAGCTCTATTATCATTGATAACTATGGTAATTGTATATTAAAGGTCAGTGGAGGATAAACAATATTATTTAATCCAATCGAACATTTACCAGTTACAGTTAATTTAATTTTTTTTGAAAACTTTCTATTTGACACAAAATAGTTTCCATTATATCAATCATCAATAAAGCAGCCAACGGAAATTACGACTCAACACCTGCCAAGGTATTTGAATTTAATGATATAACTCTTGCTCAGCAACTTATGAAAGACAATACTGCCTGTGGTAAAATTGTGATTACAGTTTAAAAAATAATATAAGGAATTAACCAATGAGGATACTGCCGAAGATTTTTATCTTGCTAATATTATTTAGCTTACCTACGCTATCAGTATTTGCTGAAGAAAAAAACATGACCGTTAAAATTAAACGTTTAAAAATGGAAACTGCGCTACGAATTGCTCAAGCTGCAATAGCACAATGCCGTAAAGACGGCGTTCAAATTGCGGTAACTGTTGTTGATCGAGGTGGACACCCTCAAGTTGTGTTACGTGATGTCTTAGCTATGGATCTAACCTTAATAGTCAGTAAACAAAAAGCGTATACTGCCATGGCATTTAATACGCCATTATCGGCATTAGATGATCGTTTTACTAAACCTTATCAAGTCGCCAAATTAGATGGCTTGATAATTAGTGCCGGAGGTATTCCTATTAATATTGGTGGCTCTATTATCGGTGGAATTGGTGTTAGTGGCGCGCCATCGGGTGCTACAGATGAGAAATGTGCACGCGCAGGTTTGTCGGCCGTGAGTGACGATTTAGAAATGGAAGAAATGTAATTAACTCAAATTGATAAGTGTCAGTAACAAATGAAAAAAATTCATTTGTTACTGACTAGTTTCTAGAGTGTTATTTATCAATTGTTACTTATTAAGTTAGAAGCAATCAACATCTAGCCCCGGTGCAACAGTACAATTGTTTAATGCACAAGTACCGCCAGCAGCGCCTGAGGTGAATGGTGGTACAATTGGATTGAAACCACCATTAAGTTTACTGATGATTAGACTTGTATTTGCTGGAATACCATCGACACAGTATAAACCTTGTGCATTGGTCGGATTGGATAAAAGCAATGGTCCATTTGCATCCGATATTTTAACAACTATATTTTCACGAGGGCTATTGATATCACAAGTAAATACAATGCCTGACACACAGGTATTTGTTCCAACAATTGGATCCGGTTGCAATGTTACTGTAGCGCAGTTAGTACCAGCAACCGGTGTTGTGACTATTTCAATTGGTAAACCGGGTGATTGTACCTGTACTGCAGTGTTTTCTATTGTAATAATTTTAAAGTTTCCGTTTCCATCAGTATTACTACTACCACCATTTGACAGGATAACGGGGACATTTGCCTGCGGCACGCCATTAATATCTAACACTTGACCACTAACACAGGATGTCGCTGTCGATAGTATGATGTCGGGTGCAGGATAAACTCCACCACCAGCGCATGATCCTCGAGCGCTACCCGTGCTAGCATTTACAAATCCACTACTGATACCGATGCCATCAATAGAATAAGTCGCAGTAAGAGTCATATTTTGATTAAGACTTGAGGGAATGCAGTATCGTCCATTGACATCAGATCTTGTATAAATGCTAGATGCAAAAGTAGGGCTAGTGAGTAATATCCTCACTCCAGCAAGCGCTAGATTATTTTTATCCAAAACTAATCCATAAATTGAGGTTGGTAATCCAATTACTTTATCGACATTCCATGTGCTGAAATGACTAACTGTGGCAAACACAGCCAAGCGAGCCATTGTTGTAGTTGATTTACCAACGGTACCGGTACCTTCTTCCTGCCATAAACCGCGTTTGGTATCAAAGTACCACATTGGCACGGTGGAGTTTAATTGTAATAGTGAATTATCAGGAAGAAGTAATTCTAATTCTGCTGTTGCGCCGGCTTTCAAGTTAACGGGGATGCCTGATTGGCTTAGTGTTACGTCAACCATGCTAAATGATTCCAGTGTAACGCGTTTTCCTTTTTTGGTGCGTGCAGAAAAATCACCCGGACTTGCGTTAATTGCGTTGCTAGTGATATCAATTGGAGTCATCGTCAAATCGATATCACCAGTAACGTTTACACTATTTGCAGTGAATGTAACTTTATAACCATCTTGCATAAAATTACCACCAACTGTAGAAGATAACATTTGCTGATTGCCGAGTTTAATCATAGTTTGAACTAAACTCAGACGAATAAGTTTGAAATCATCGTTGCTACTTTCATCATCGTCCTCGTCCTTTTCATCATCATCCTCGTCGTATTCGTCCTCGTGCTCATCCTCTTTTTTATTCGATACTGTGAAGCTCATGATCGCTTGAGTTTGTAGATATCCAGCTTTATGAAAACGAACCAATACGCGCTCGTCTTGTTCAACACCCGTTAAAATAAAAAGACCACCAGCATCACTTATTGCGGGACTAGCATCATTTGTAGTAATTATTACATCTTCCATTGGCATTCCATCTATTCCAATAACTTGACCTGTAATAATTCCATTATCATCCGATGCATATAGAGTAAGAGAAAAAAGCGATACAAAAGTGGCGAACAACAACCGCCCTAAGAACAAGTGTTTAAACATTATATAATCTCCACGAAATTGGTACATTTTTAGTAACAGTATTTGTTTACCGACTAAGGTGTTATTAACATAATCTTGAATCGGCTTTATAAAGTTAGTCTGTTTTTATAATATTGATATTGGATTAGGATCGTAAATTCAAAAATGTGATTCAATTTTAATAAAGCCTTACTGTTTATTATTAAAACCACACTAACTTTGAATTGAAGTTCTGATAATTCCAAGAAAAAAAATAATAGATTAGTATTTCATTGCTGTTGTTGCGAGATTATTTATTACTGAATGAGAATATAATTAATTAAATTTTACTTATGTATATTGATGCTATTTGCACAAAAGTTATTTTTTCTATCAACTAATTCTGATGTGTTTTTAACTCTAAATTATAAAAAGCTGGGTCACAATACCACCATCAAATTGATGAAAATAGTTCCATTGATTTAATAGCAACAAGTTGCGCAAACATAATAATAACTTTAAAGAAAGCCACATCTATGTTATTTTTATGTTAAATACAAGGGAGATGTAAAATGCCAAGAAAACTCCGATTTTTTGTTCCCGGCGTTCCTGTGCATATAGTGCAACGCGGCCACAGTAAGAATCCGGTCTTCTTCAAAGATAATGATTACTCAACATATTTGGATTGGTTAAAAGAAGCGGCTGAACGTTATCGTTGCGAAATACACGCATACGTTTTAATGACCAATCATATCCATTTGTTAGCAAGCCCGTCAGACACTGAGGGTATCAGCCGTTTGATGCAATACCTTGGACGGCATTACGTCCCCTACGTAAATTACACTTATGGAACAACCGGTTCAATTTGGGAAGGACGGTTTAAATCAAACTTAATACAAAGTGAACAATATCTATTATCCTGTATGCGTTATATTGAGTTAAATCCAGTGAGAGCCAACATGGTTAATTCACCAGCGCAGTATCGTTGGTCAAGTTATCACTATAATGCACAAGGAAAGAATGACAAACTACTAACACCACATGATTTATACCTCGCTCTGGGGGAAAACAAAGACAACCGTACTGCAACTTATAAAGAGCTTATTAATTTACACCTTGATCTAGGCATACTGGACCAAATAAGTGCAGCTTGGCAAACTGGAACACCGTTAGGAAATGACTACTTTAAAGAAAAAATTGAGAATAAACTTAAATGTAAAACCGGCCAAGCTCGACGTGGCCGACCAAGTAAAGTGTAAAATTTTAAGAATTATAAGGGCTCTGACCCCTTATAAAGTGGTGGTGGTTCAGTTGTTGTTGGTTTCGTGTACGGGCTATGGGGTGGTATATGATGATAAGCGCCAGTATGACGATCTGGATAGTAGTGAATATGAACAAAACTGTCTGAAACAGCCTACAAGTGATTGCTTACTAACTAGTGCTTTAACAATTAGCTCGACGATGTCAGATAAAGTTGCTCAATCTGAAGCCCTAACCGTGGTTGCTAAAACTTATTTTGAGTTAGGAAATCAAGCGGTTACGTTAAAAACTGTTGCAGATATACCGGTTTTAACAATGCAGTTTAGTGCGTTATTTCAATTAACTGCACTTGCAAGATCACAACAAAAATCAGCCGCTGACTTTTTAACGCTAGCAAATTCAATCACAGCCACTATCGAACAGCCCAAACACAAACTCGCGGCATTATTACTAAATGCAATCCTGTCTTTTAAAAACCAAGATCCGCAACGCGGTACACGTAAATTAAAACAAGCACTTCGTTTTGCCAACGTGATTAGTGCAACACATGATAATATTCTTGATTTAGCATTATTTACGAATTTATTGCCTATATTATTGCAATTCGACACATTTGATGCCATTAATCAATTAATCAGCTTGCAAACAACAGCTTCCCGTCAATTCTCCGCTCGAGTTGAATATGCCTTATTGTTAAAAAAACAATACAAACCAACATTAGCACAGCAGCAATTGAGTCAATTGCTCAATCAATGGCCGGCACTATCCACCGAGCAACAAAAGCTTGCTCAAGCATCCATCGTTAAACTGTATGTTAGCTTTGACAAACTCGCACAAGCAACAGCAATTCGTGAACAACAAACTCAAATTGCCGGATTCACTACGGCTGCAGTGATAATTTCGCAATTAACGAGTGATGGCAAAATCAAACAGGCGAAGCAGGAATTAGTTGGATTATTACAGGCAATTCGGCTTTATGAGCCGGAAGTCCGATCGGGGTCAAAATCAATCAGGGCTAAAACAGCCAAAGCCCAGGCTTATAACCAAGACAATTTTATAATGGATAATTTGCGAGCCCAAGCCATTGCGGATCTGGCGCTAGCGTTATCAAGAGCAGATAGATTAACCGAAGCGGTTTATTTTGCTGAACAAATTCAAGTTCTTATGGGGCACATTCAGGGTTATACCTTGACTAAATTAGCCTTACTCTATGCCCGCCGAGCTGATATTAATAACGCATTATTAACTATGGAGTCTATCCATCGTCCAGTGAATCGCGCTGCTTGCCTCGCCCAAATCAGTGCAGTGGTTGCTAAAAGCGGTGATCTGAAACGCGCTATTATTATTGCCAATCGTGTTAATCGCCAATCATGGCGTGACATTGCTTTGAGTGATATTAGTATCGCTCAAGCTCGGCAACAGCAGTTAACTGCAGCGATGAAAACACTCGACAGTATCCAACGAAGTTATAGTGCAGTTTATGCCATGTCTGAGATTGCCCGCACTTTCAAAGCAACCCAGAACAAGCGATAATGCACAATTGCTGAGACGTTTAATACAGTCTGAGTTATATAATGTTAAGATAGTAAACTCATCAATACAGACCAAAAACAACGAAACTCCCAATGAAAGAAGCACTAACAAGTTTATTAAACAGCGCAACGGCAACACTGATTAATGATGGCGACCTGCCTGACGATGCCAGCATACGCATTCAACTCGATCAAGCCAGAGGCAAAGCCGATGATCGTGCCCATGGTGATTTTGCGAGTAATCTGGCATTAACCTTGGCTAAGGCAGCCAAGTGTAAACCGCGTGATTTAGCTGAAAAAATTGTTGCTGCATTACCAGCCTCAGATTTAGTTAACAAGGTAGAAATTGCAGGCCCGGGTTTTATTAATTTTTATTTAAATAAAACTGCATTTCATTCCGTACTACCTGACATTATTAAACAAGCAGAAAAATTCGGTCACTCCGAAATTGCTGCAGGGAAAAAAATTCAAGTTGAGTTTGTTTCTGCCAATCCTACCGGTCCATTACACGTGGGTCATGGTCGTGGTGCTGCTTTTGGTGACGTAGTCAGTAATTTATTAGCAGCGGTTGGTTATCAGGTTCACCGTGAGTATTATGTTAATGATGCTGGGCGACAAATGGATATTCTTGCTGCGAGTGTATACTTGCGGTATTTAGACTTGTGTGGTGAAACCATTACGTTTCCAACCAATGCCTACAAAGGCGATTATATTTGGGATATTGCGGCAACCTTGCACCGCGAAAATAACGACAAATTCAAACAACCATTTGAAACCTTGATGGACGAGGTGCCGGAAGATCTAACCGATTCTAAACCGCAAGGCGATAAAGAAAAACACATTGATGGCATCATTAAAAATGCCAAACAATTACTAGGTGAAAATTATACAATTGTTTTTGATGTAGCACTGAATCATTTGCTTACGGATATTAAAAATGATCTCGAAGGTTTTGGTGTGCATTATGATGAATGGTTTTCTGAACGCAGCTTGATGAATTCGGGAGCGATTGACGATGCCATTGAGCGTCTGCGCAGCAAAGATTTTATCTATGAGAAAGACGGTAAGGTATGGTTTCGCTCTAGCGCTTTTAGTGATGAAAAAGATCGGGTGTTAGTACGCGACAATGGTTTAAAAACCTATATTGCATCGGATATCGCCTACCACACTAACAAGCTGGATCGCGGTTATGATGAAATCATTGATATTTGGGGTGCGGATCATCATGGTTATGTCGCCCGCGTTAAAGCTGCGATGGATGCATTAACCGGTCGTTCAGAATCATTAGAAGTGTTACTCGTGCAGTTTGTAAGCTTGTTTGAAGATGGTCAGAAAAAAGCAATGTCGACCCGTTCGGGCGAATTCATTACCTTGCGCCAGTTACGACGTGAAGTGGGCAATGATGCAACACGCTTTTTTTATATTATGCGTAAAAATGAACAGCATCTGGATTTTGATATGGATCTTGCGCGTAAGCAATCCAGTGAAAACCCGCTATATTATATTCAATACGCCCATGCACGCATTTGCAGTGTTATTCGAAAAGCGGCTAATACCGACATGGTTTACGATGAAACAATAGGTTTAAACAATATCACCGCATTAACAGAAGAAAGTGAAGTGGCATTAATGAATACCTTACAACAGTATCCAGCACTCATTGAAAAAGTAGCCCTGAGCCACGAAGTGTATGTCTTGTGTAATTACTTGCGCCAACTTGCCACGGTATTACACAGTTACTATGATGCCGATAATAAACGCATTAGAATATTAATTGATGATCCAGAACTTCGAAATGCGCGATTATTACTATTACACGCGACACGTCAGGTATTGCAAAATGGTTTGGGGTTAATTGGTGTCTCTGCACCGGAAACAATGTGAGTAGACGATAATAATGACTCAAGATTATGCAAAAAAAACGCAATCAAATAGAGAAAAACACAGCCTACCCGGTTGGGCATGGATGCTCGGTGGCTTAACGGTTGGATTGTTTATTGCGCTATTAGTCTACATAAAAGAACACCGTCCTGAAATTGCATCTACCCCACCATTAAATAAAGTGGTGAAAAATTTTGCAAATGATGTGGTTGATGCCAATATAAAACACATTAAAAAGAAAAAAATTGTCTCCTCTGAAACAGACCACAAACAAACGATAGGATTCGATTTTTATAAAATATTACCCGAAATTGAGGTTCCGATTCCTGATCTTGAGCAATTAAAAAAACAAGAAGCAGAACGTAAAGCAAATCCAAAATACAAATACGTGTTGCAAGCCGGTTCATTTAGGCATTTTGCTGAAGCCGATAAATTAAAAGCAAGCTTAGCCTTGTTTGGCGTTAATGCCGAAATTCAAAGTGTTACTATTAATAAAACCAATACCTGGCACCGAGTGCGTATTGGGCCATTCACTAGTGCGCGAAAAATGGATAAAATTCGACATCGTTTGCAGAAGAAAAAAATCCGAACCATGGTCTTAAAATTAAAAACCTGACGTTAGTGATGTTGTATTAAGCTATGCATATAATATTTATTATTGTTTTAATTGTTCTTGTTATTTATGGCCCTCAAGTATGGGCGCAAACAATTTTCAAACGTTATTCAAAATGTCAGGCACACATCCCCGGTACTGGTGCGGAGCTCGCCCTACATTTACTCAAACGTTATAGTATTACAAATGTCACTGTTGAAAAAACGGATAAAGGCGATCATTATGATCCTACAGATAAAGCTGTCCGTTTAAGTGAATCAAACTATTCGGATAACTCACTAACTGCAATTGCGGTTGCTGCACATGAAGTTGGTCATGCTGTTCAAGATTTTAAAAATGAGGCCAAATTAGCGGCTCGCACTAAACTCATTACCATCGCCCAAAGTTCACAACAACTTGGCGTGATGATCATGATAGCATTACCATTACTCACAATATTCAGTCGTTCACCTGCAATTGCGATAATAACCTTACTTATGGGTTTAGCGTCGATGGGCATCGCGACATTAGTTCACTTGGTTACCCTGCCCGTTGAAATTGATGCAAGCTTTGGTAAAGCACTACCAATGCTAAAAGAGGGTAATTATATTTCAAAAAAAGATGAGGCTGCTGTTAAACGAATATTACGTGCCGCAGCTTATACTTATGTTGCTGCGTCATTGGCAAGTTTATTGAACCTGGGTCGCTGGATTGCGATGCTTAAAAGATAAATTAAAAGTCACGAGCTCACAACGAGCTCGTGCTAATGTCATCTTATAATTTTTCCCAAAATACAATCGCTATTAACATATTGTCAATATCAATTTCATGGGGATTCTCATATTCTGTTTCTACCCAAAGAGCTTCACCGGCTTTAATAATTGGCCCATATCGACCCGGTGTCCAACTATACAAACCATTAACTGCAAGATGATTTGGGTCGGAGTGTAGCGGTGTTGGCCCTTGACCTCGGTCATCATGAGCAACCGGTATATTTTGATACTCAGGTTTAAACTTACGCAGTGTGCCATTACTGCTTTTAAGTTTTATAGTTTCACCATGATCATGAATGTGTGGAATCACGGCAATAATCCGTTGATCCATCGTTATCATTTTTTTAGGGCCAACTTTTTTTGATTTTCCTGGTGGTATAGTAAATGCTGAATTACAGGGTGATGCATCAACCCAATCAACGTTAGTATCTTTGTAACCACCAATTGTATCGTCAACAATAAAATTAAATCTTAAAAATATTTTTTCAGTAGTTGCAACATTTGCCGGGTTTTCCCAATGCCAAACTGGAATTAGGCCTCCACTATCGAGTTTGTAAGCATAACCTTTAGGGAAATGAAAGTTGGTTAATTCACTGCCAACCGGAACTAACAGTGCTGCACCACACGCATAATCACGTGTGCGTTTTGGCGTGCGATATACCCACACTAGATGATGCACCATTTCTGAATAAGCAGGATCTGCTGATACTGTATCAATTGAACCATCTTGATTTCGACGAACCACGTCGATGTTACTACCGACATACCATAAAGGTTTATTCTCAGGAATAAGCATCAGACTAGTTTTTGGATTGTTGGGATAATCTGGAAGTTGTTCAAAATTTTCATCATAGGCATAGGCGGTATTATTGATGGTATCGATGCCAACATAAATGGTAATTAACCGTTGGCTAGCATGTGCTATTTGTAGATTAAATATTAAAAACAACACAAGTAGGCTTGCCATTAGTATCGATAAATTAAAATGAGTAAAAAATAATTTTAAACGATTATTCATATAGTTCTCCTTGGTAATTACTCTAATTTCAGGTCTCATAATTAAAGCACAAGCCGTAACAACTGTTTGTTACAGTCTGTATCGAGAGATTCCATTTTAATTAACAAAACTCCGTACTAATTGTTTTTAATACAATTTGTTACATAAATCAAAAGGAAAAAAAAGTGCAGTACAATGAATGACGCTATTTTTTCAGACATAATAGGGAAAAAACCGTATATCACTAGGGAATTGTTTGACTTCCTTTCAAATTACTACGGCATTGAGACATTATTTACTCTGATTTATTCCTTGAGTTTTTACTGATAAATTACAAATTATTTCAAATGAAACAATTTGTTACAATATGCTGGTCATATTTTGTAAAAATACCTGTGAGGCCATTTAATCTTTGATATAGTGATTGCCTCCTATCGTATTATGTATAAGAGTAGCTAAAATACTTAAACTTTAATAATCTAAACTCGATTCTAAATGAATGCTCTGCTAACACAAAACAAACCCCAAATTATTCTAGTTGAAGATGATGAACGGCTAGCAAGCTTAGTCGTTGACTATTTAGAACAACATGATCTTGATGTTATCGTTGAATACCGTGGTGACACTGCCGTTAAAAAAATTATAGAAATCAAACCGGATTTGGTTATTCTCGATATTATGTTACCGGGAATGGATGGACTGCAAGTGTGCAAATTCGTCCGTCAAGAAATTGATTGCCCCATCGTGATGTTATCCGCAAAGACCGATGATATTGATCAAGTACTTGGTCTGGAATTTGGTGCTGATGATTACATCTCAAAACCAGTACAACCTCGGGTATTATTAGCTCGCATTCGTGCATTACTGCGTCGCTCTGCACCTCAAGGTAAATTAGCAAATGTCCACGAAATTCCGAGTAACGAATTAATTTTTGATAATATTCGAATTAATAAAACCTCTCGACAGCTCTATATCAATGACAAACCCATCGAGCTAACGAACACTGAGTTTGAACTTTTGTGGTTACTCGCCAATAATGCAGGTGAAATATTAAGCCGCGATAAAATTTTGGCCAGTTTACGCGGCATTGGCTACAACGGTTTAAATCGTTCAACGGATATTACAATTTCACGACTTCGAAAGAAAATTGGCGATGGCGATCATCCCTCTCAAAAAATTAAAACCATTCATCGAAAAGGTTATATGTTTGTTGTAGAAAATAAAGTTTAACCCTCCAATAGTTAAATTCAATACTGAGTTAAGTCATGGGCAGAAGTTTTTTACGATTATATGTAATACTAGTCATTACGATTGTGTTATTTATTATCGGCCTCAAAACGCTGCCTGAAATTCTGTTAGATGATATTCTTGCAGAACACCGCACCAATATAGCCAATGGTACCTTTTTTTTAATCAAACGCGAGCTTTACTCTGTTCCAGATTCTCAGTGGTCAAAAAAAATGGATGAGCTCAAACCCCATTTTGGTTATTATCTTGAGTTACAAAATTTAAATGATATCAATTTTACAAAGAAACAACTCAAACGACTTTACTCTGGTATGACTGCAAGCACAAAAGGTGCTTTAAAAACATCTGAATTACTGCATTCACTAATGCCCGGAACACAAAAAATTATCAGCATCTCATTTGAACAATCAGCACTAGAACGTTATGAACGTTCTAATCGAGGAGCTTATTATATTGGGCTTAATGCACTCAAAACGCACAAAAGAGAAGATTGGGCTCTAAGACTAAAAATAATGTCTAAAGAATTTAGGTATCCTTTAAAAATGGTCCCCATTAATGACTTAAAACTCGATAAAAAATACATCGAGATAATACGCAATGGCGGAACTTATGCGATAAAACCAAGAGAAAATGGTCAAACTTATTTTAAGTTAATTCCAGATACTGACCAGGTAATTATTGCAGGACCGGCCCACATTAGTACTTTTATCGTTGATGTATTTTATTATGCAATGATATTTCTTGCCCTTATGATCGCATTTTCACTTTATATTTGGATGAGACCAATTTCAAAAGATTTATCTGAATTGTCAAATGCCGCCTTGTCTTTTGGTAATGGTGAGTTTGACACTCGAATAAAAATAAGAAAAAACTCGGCTATTTTACGCGTGACTGAAACATTTAATGGCATGGCAAATCGAATTAAAAAATTAATTGATTCTCACAAAGAATTAACCAATGCAGTGTCACATGAACTTCGTACGCCGATAGCCCGATTACGATTTGCCATGGAAATGTTAAAACAATCTAGTGATCATGACACCACTCAAAAGTACATTGATAGCATGAACACCGACATTGAAGAACTTGATAGTCTAGTAACCGAGCTACTCACTTATGCTCAATTTGATAGAGAGAAGCCTGAATTAAAACTTGAACAGGTCAACTTTGGCTCATGGATAAATGATTTTACAGAACACCACCGATTAAATATTTTGGATCTCAGTTTACATTTAGAAAAAAATAACGACATCGACAATAAAATAATTACAATTGATTTAAAACTAATGAACCGTGCTATTAGTAATTTAATCAGTAACGCTACTCGTTATGCCTCAAATGAAATTCAACTTAGCGCTAGTTTTAATCAAGATAGTTTTACTATTTCAGTTGAAGATGATGGTCCGGGAATAGCTGAAAATGATCGCGACACAATACTAGAACCATTTAAACGACTCGATTTAAGCCGAGACCGACGTTCAGGTGGTTGCGGTTTGGGGCTTTCTATTGTTAAGCAAATTGCGGTTTGGCATCAGGGTAAAATAACCATAACCGATTCGGACTTAGGCGGTGCGAAGTTTAATTTTGAATGCCCACTTAATTTAACAGCTTAATTCAGATTTGGTTTTCTTTTAACATTAAAATTAATTTTTGATTTTATGTAAAATAATATTCTATTATCCTAGTTCGTATATTTTTTCCACATTAAAAATAGATTAATATTCATTTTAATCCTTGCGTTGCTACTCCCCCCACCAGTAAAATTAGAATCTAAGCTATTGAATAATCAAAATAATTAGCTTGTTACAGTTCAAGCCCAAAACAAAAAACTGTCGCTCAAAGTTTACTATGTGTAGCATCACAAAATGGTGAGTCTGACGTGTGTTTACAGCCACAGAGCATGACCATTTTCTTTTGTGTTAATGAGAATTTCACAGGAGAGAATTCGCTACCTTGATGACTGCCATCGCAAAATGGTTGTGTTTTGGATTTACCGCAAGCACACCACCAATGATCGCCGGCATCAAGCTCAACAGAAAAAGGTGATTTTTGAACACAAATAAGGTCAGACATAGACATAAATACCTTTTAAAAGTTGTATAATAGTGACTGGGTTTAGAAGTGTTAAATAATTATTTTATTACTTAAGCAGCACCGTATATCGTAATTAATAGCTTTATACTAATTAATTTTAGTATAGACAGACAAAATAAAGATACAAAGTATCAATAATAAAATCGAACATAATTTCCTATGCCTAATACTTTAACAGTTAAAAATTTAAGCGTTTACCATCTTAATGACATCAACATTGAGATTGCATCGAACAATACCATTGGTATTTCGGGAGACTCGGGAACGGGTAAATCGGTACTTTTACATGCCATTGCAGACATGACACCATATGAAGGTACTCTGTCGTTAGATGATGTGTTATGCACCGATATGAAACCCAACGAGTGGCGCAAAAAAGTGGGCTTGTTACCAACCAACAGTCAATGGTGGTTACCCAAAATATCCGATCACTTCGAGAGTGAAGATGACGACGACTTTGTGGCGCTGGGCATGGATTATAGTTTATATCATGCGGAAGTTGCACGATGCTCAACAGGTGAATTACAACGTTTAGCATTAATTCGTTTATTAGCCAATAAGCCACAAATATTATTACTCGACGAGCCAACTGCAAATTTGGATGAGAGTAACCGCTATCGTGTCGAAGAATTAGTGCAACACTATCAAGAACAATATAGTGTACCCACTATTTGGATTAGCCACGATGTGGAACAACTACTTCGTTTAACAAAAAATTGTTATCAACTTGATGACGGTCAACTTATAGTGAATCAAACATGCATCAATTAAGTCCTTTTGATCTTAGTATCGCCAGTTTGTTTATTATTTTACTTGCCGGTTTATCTTGGGCATTACATTTAGACTTACATAAACGTATTTTAATTTCGGCTACTCGAACAGTTGTTCAACTACTGTTTATTGGCTTCATATTAAAAATGTTGTTTGAACGTATTGATATCGAATGGATTTTGTTATTAACCGCTATTATGTTATCGATAGCAACATATGAAGTAATGGCCCGACAAAAAAGGCGCTTCACGGGTTTTTGGGGTTATGGGCTGAGTTTTGTCACTTTATTTATTTCATCGATTTCAATTAGCTTATTCGTACTAATTGTGATTATCGATGAACAACCTTGGTATACCCCTCAATTCGCAATTCCGCTAATAGGCATGATGTTAGGCAATGCCATGACCTCCTTAGCACTCGCCTTGGATCGATTAACGCAATCAGCCTTGGATAAACAAAAGCAAATAGAAGCTCGACTCATGTTAGGCTGTAGCTGGAAAGATGCGATAAACGACATTATGCTCGACAGCGTTCGAGTTGGAATGTTACCAATAATCAACGCCATGGCAGCAGCGGGTATCGTTAGTTTACCAGGAATGATGACAGGTCAAATTTTAGCGGGAGCCGATCCTATGGAAGCCGTTAAATATCAAATTCTAATCATGTTTATGATTGCGGGTGGCTCGGGTCTTGCATCTATAATTGGTGTGCGCATTGGTGCTCGATACTTGTTTGATGCTCGATGGCGACTACGATTGGACCGTTTACAAAAAAATTAGGGATGATTGAACTATAAAGGACAAATTTTGTTTATTTATAAGTCAATACTATTATTACTAATTACTGTTACGACTCTACAGCTTAATACAGCTTATTGCGCCGATATATATAAATGGACCGACGAGCAAGGCGTGGTCCACTTTGGCGATAGGCCAGATAACACTGAAAACAGCGCAACACAACCTGCCACACTCTATAAAGTTCCTAAAAATAATACCGCCAATGTTAGTTCTAGCAATAAAGAACGCGCGATAAAACAACAAAAATTATTAGACTCGTTTCAAGCCGATCGACGTGCTAAAAAAGAGTTACGCGACAAAAAACGAAAACAAGCTAAGAATAAAAAATATAACTGTCAGGTGGCCACCGATAAATTAAAACGCTATCAAAATGCCTCAAAAATTTACGTCCGAAATGAGGTCGGTGAAAAAGTATATCTAGATGATAAACAGCGCCAACAAGAAACAGAATTAATGAATCAACAAATGATAAAATGGTGTAACTAAAAATAATACAATTAGCACTTTAAAATAAAATAACTTACACTCAATTCATGAATGACAAAAAAACAAATACCACTAGTACCGTTGGTGTAATTGGCCTGGGTGCGATGGGCAGTGGAATTGCCAATAATTTACAGCATCATAAAAAATTAACTACCGTATACAATCGAACCCGCAACAAGGCTGAACTATTCCAACAACAAAATAATATACTCTGCAGCAAATCAATCCCTGAGTTAGCCACACAGTGCACTACTATTATTATCAGCGTTTCCACTGATAACGATATACTCGAAGTGATCAACGCACTACTCCCCAATATCCAAGCAAATAGCGTCGTCATTGATACCTCAACTATCGGTGTTGACACGGTAGTACATTGTAAAACCTTATTAGCTACTAAACACTGTTACTTCTTGGATGCGCCGGTTTCCGGTGGTAGTGAAGGTGCAAAAAAAGGTCAACTGGTGATGATGGTTGGCGGTGACGAGTCGGTACTCAATTCCGTTCGCGAGACACTTGGATGTTTTACCAAGTCGATTAACTACATGGGTGAAGCAGGCAATGGCCAAAAGACCAAAGCAGTGAACCAAATTATGGCTGCGGGCATTAACCAAGCAGTGTCAGAAGCACTCGCCTTTGCTACCTCAACTGGCATAGCGACGGAGCAATTAATTGATGTTATTTCGGGTGGTGCCGCCGGTAACTGGTTTTTAGAACATCGCGGTAAAAGCATGTTGCAAGACAATTACCAACCCGGCTTTAAAGTGAAGCTACACCACAAAGATTTAATGCTGTGTAATAAAATGATTGAACAACTCGGTGAAAATCGTCTGCCGATTATCGAAATGACTTTAATTCATTATCAACGGTTAATGGATCAAGGTTATGGTGATGAGGATATATCAGTGTTATTTCGCAGTAAAAAACAATTATTAAAAAACTAATATTTCAAAGAAAAATTAGAAGTCCTTAAAATCAATTATCTTTTTAAAATTAGAATAATAAAAAAGGGCATCGAAATCGATGCCCTTTTTTGACTCTAAATTTAATAACAAAACTTACAAGATATAACCTCGTTCATCATGCTGGGTTAAATCTAGCCCTTCAGTTTCATCATCTTCACTGACGCGTAAGCCAATCACTACATCGAGTATTTTTAGTAGAATATAACTAATAATACCGCAATAAACAATGGTGAATAAAACTGCTTTTAACTGAATGAAGAATTGTTCACCAGGATTAATGCCAGCAGAAAAACCACCCATGCTTTCTGGTGAGAAGATGCCCGTTAATAACGCACCGATAATACCACCAACGGCATGAACACCAAATACGTCTAATGAATCATCATAACCCAACTTACGTTTTAACGTTGTCGCAGCAAAGAAACAACCACCACCAGCAGCGATACCAATCATTAACGCACCAAATGGTGCAACCGTGCCAGAAGCCGGCGTAATAGCAACTAAACCTGCAACCGCACCCGACGCAATACCAAGCACGCTAGGCTTACCGTGAGTAAACCATTCGATAAACATCCAAGCTAAAGCCGCACTACCCGTTGCAATTTGTGTCACTAACATTGCCATACCAGCATCACCGTTAGCAGCAGCGGCACTACCGGCATTAAAGCCGAACCAACCAACCCACAACATTGACGCACCAATTAATGTGTAACCCAAATTATGTGGCGGCATTGCGGTTGTTGGAAAGCCTTTACGCTTACCAATCATAATAGCAGCCACTAAACCTGCGATACCAGCATTAATGTGTACAACTGTACCACCCGCAAAATCCAACACGCCCCAATCCCAGAAGAATGCACCGTCACCACTCCATGCCATATGACAAATTGGCGCATAAACCAAAATTAACCATGCGGCTGAAAAAATCAATAAAGCACTAAATTTCATTCGCTCAGCGAAAGCGCCAACCATTAGTGCCGGCGTAATAATCGCGAAAGTCATTTGAAATGTAATCCAAACCGACTCTGGTATACCGCCAACCATGCTGTCTTTAGTCAGGCCATCCAAGAACATCATTTTCATGCCACCAACAAATGAGTGTATATTGGTTTCGCCTTTCACCATACCCGTGGTATCAAACGCGATACTGTAAGCAAAAAAGTACCATAAAATAGTCATTAAACCGGTTATCGCAAAACATTGCATTAAAACTGATAACACATTCTTACTGCGGACCATACCGGCATAAAATAATGCCAAACCCGGAATAGTCATAAACAACACAAGGGCGGTTGCGGTCATCATCCAGGCAGTATCGCCTGAATCTAATTTTCCTTCTGCAAAAGCAAGCATTGGCATAAACGCCAACATCAACCCTGCGATTAATCGTGAACTTAAAATCTTCTTAATCATTTTTTCTCTCCTAAAATAGTACAGCTAAAGCTAGAAAAATTTTCATTGCTATAGAGCTTCTGTACCAGACTCCCCAGTACGAATTCGAATTGCTTGCTCAATGTTATATACAAATATTTTTCCATCGCCAATTTTTCCGGTATTAGCCGCTTTGGAGATCGCTTCAATTACTTGGTCTAACAGACTGTCATCAACAACTGCTTCAACTTTTACTTTAGGTAAAAAATCAACTACGTATTCGGCACCACGATACAATTCCGTGTGCCCTTTTTGCCGTCCAAACCCTTTAACTTCAGTTACAGTAATACCTTGCACTCCAATATCAGATAAGGCTTCACGCACGTCGTCAAGTTTGAATGGCTTAATAATTGCCATTACTAATTTCATTTAATGTCTCCTTTAATTTTTTTTAAATAAATACGAACTAAAAATTATTATTATATTTTTATAACACTCTCTTTTCTTAACACAAAAAGAGAGTATTTATATTATAAAACAACTAAAATTTATAAATCGATAGATTTTGCATAACTAACAGTTAAACGCATTGCATCTCGACCAGAACCACTGGTGTCATTATTTTTATCAAGTGCAAACGTAAAATCATCTTTGCTTAACGCAACTTGGACATGGAAATAATCTTTAAATGCGCTGTCATCGTAGTTATATGAACCAACAGTTGCCGTTAAATTAAGATCTTTTTTCACTTCAAATTCACCAGTACCATAGATGTAAATGTCGCTGTCTTTTTCAGTACCGTCTTTGCTGACTGTAAAAGCAAGACCGGCAGTATAGTTTTTCATGGTGGCATTAACGTATAACTCTGAAAAATTACTTGGATCATTACCAGTAACTGGGTAGCGATAGTTAATGAAACCAACGTCGAGATCGATGTTGCTTACAGCAAAACCATAACCACCATACAAATCGAGTTCATAATCATTGCCGCCTAAACTCGAAGTCCAACCACCAATATAAGCACCAGAGCGATGACTCCAATCCAAACCACCCGATACCGCTGATAAGTCAGCAGATTGAGTTTGACCACGCCATATATAGTTCGAACTCATAGCGATATTACCGGCATAACTACCCGCAAAAGCAGCGCTACTGGTTAATAATGATGCTGCAACAAGTGTTGTTGCTAGAATAGTTTTTATTTTCATATTAAATTTCCTGTTTTTTTATTTTCTACTGTAGTGAATACTGCACTTTTTGTCAGGTTCTGTCTAACCTATAGTGCATAACTTATGCCAAGCTATTAATTTATATAAAACAATAACTTAGGCTTAGCAATAATATTAATTGCACTAATTATGTGCAATTAAACTGCTGGCGCTAGCTTATCGCACCAGACTAGTGCGAAAATAGCTCACACATCACAGTTTTTATCTCATTTGCTATTTTATCGTTAATTAAGCAATAGGAATATTGTTAAATAACACGATATAATCACTCTAAAATATTTGTATATATAAGGAAGAAATAAGCCATGAAAAGCTCATTTATTGAAGACATTACCCGACAAGTCACCGATGCCTTGCCTAAAGATTTTCAATTACTGAATCAAGATCTGCGCGATAATTTACGCGCAACATT
Organism: uncultured Thioalkalispiraceae bacterium; assembly: GCA_964420605.1. Taxonomy (GTDB): domain Bacteria; phylum Pseudomonadota; class Gammaproteobacteria; order UBA6429; family Thiohalophilaceae; genus CAYQUC01. The sequence goes on from CAYQUC010000037.1 coordinate 31,534, forward strand.
ACACAGTGTTTTAAACAAAATGGATCTAGTCACCAGAGATGAGTTTGATACTCAATCAGCCGTGTTGCAGCGCACCCGTGAAAAATTAGAGGCTCTAGAAAAACAAGTGCATGAAATAGAACAAGCACTGAAGAAATAATTTTTTAGCTCAAAACGTAATGATTAATTAATACCAATAAGATGAAAACTAACACTTAAAACACATTCAAATAAAAATTAATAATTAAAAAAAGGAACGGAATCCATGTCACTCGCAGTTGTCTACTCTAGAGCT
>CAYQUC010000038.1:0-30017 GCA_964420605.1 uncultured Thioalkalispiraceae bacterium
GTAGTATTTTTAAAGATATTATAACGATTATTACTGTTTTATTAATTAAGTAACAAATATTGATATAAAAGACTTATTTTTAATGAATTAATCCAAAGGTAATTTATGTTTACTCAATGCATTAAAGCTTTTGTTCAAAAATTAACTTTAAACTGCTTTCTTATTTTATTAGTAGCATTCATTGTCGTTTGGCCGTCTATAGTGCAAGCACAAGATTTAGATATAACCGATGAGTATTTACAAAGTTTGGATGAAGAAATTAGCGGTCCAGAGTATTTATCAAAAGCAAAACGCGAATTAATCGAAACTGAAAATAGAGAAGCGATAGAAAAAAAATTGAGTACTAAAGCTGTTTCTGCATTGGATAGTCTTGCAGCGTTTGAAAATCTGTTAAAAACAGAATACCTTGCGAGTCACAATATCTACTTAAGATTATCATCGCGAATACAAGTTGCTGTGTTTATTAAGTACAAAAAAACAAAAAAACTGTCTAGTGCTAAGCGGATGATAATTAATAGCTATTTAAAGTCAATAAAATGATTTTTTGAAAAAGGTTTAATTTTTATTATGAGGATTAGTAAATGAAATTATACTTGAAGCACTACTTATTCATTATGCTTATAGTCTTGAGTTTACTCTTTACGGTTAGTACAGTTCAAGCTCTCCAAGTAAATATTACTCAAGATTTACCGTACCTTTATTTAAAGTTTAATGAAAAAAATGTAAAAATAAAGAGAATCCAAGATCAATCGAATAAACTAGAAGGAGGTTTTTCTAAAACATCCAGAAAATGTCCGCCTTTTTGCATTCAGCCGTTCATAGTTGCACCAGATGTAACTACGATTGGTGAGCTTGAATTACTTGATTTTATAAAGGAAAAAATAAAAAAAAATACAGGTGTACTAATTGATGCCAGAACAGCTTCTTGGCATTCTAAAGGCACTATCCCCGGTTCAATTAATATTCCTTTTACCACTTTTTCATTAAAACAAAGCAATCGAAAATTAATTAAAGCAATGGAGATAATTGGTGTTAGACATCGAGCTGATCCAATAAAAAATATTGGCTTTTGGGGAAGTTTGAAAATAAAAGTCGGTATGGAGGAAGAAGCGAATCTAAATTGGGATTTTAGTTCAGCAAAAGACATTATACTTTGGTGCAACGGAATGTGGTGTGGTCAATCACCGCGAGCTATTAGAGGATTACTACAACTTGGTTATCCTGCAGAAAAAATTTATTATTATCGAGGCGGAATGCAGGCATGGAAGATCCTTGGTTTAACTGTCATAGAGCCTAAATAAAATAAGTAGAAAAAAATGTTGGTTGGGAATCGCATTTAAATCGATACTGTTTGGAACAGCGTTATCAATAATACACTTAAAGGCATGTTGTACTGTTCAGGTGATAGACTTCAAGTCATTCGATAGTTTGTATGTTCAATTATGCTTCAGAATTCCCCAAACCAAGTTAAATGTGATTTGCTACACTGTTGCCCCTAAACCTGCAAAAAAATATTTTGAAGTCATTCGTTGAATGAGGATTTTTGTTATATGAGCGTCTTAATTTGTTAACTCAAAAATTAATCCCTTTAATTAACAATTTTGACAATGCAACTTCAAGTACCACGATTTGTGTACCGCTAATCACATTCCTGTGCATTGACTGCTGCGTCCCTGCGGCAGAAGGTAATCAATACTATTAGTCTTTGATAGTTGATTATTTCAGTTGAGCTGAAAAATTTCTATTTCTCACTGGGGTATCGCCAACAAAAATATAATAACCGTTATTGATAAAATTATAAGCATTACTTAGCGCGGTTACACGGTAGGTTCTATTGCGAACCCCTTTTGGTGAAATGTAATATCCATTCACATCTGTTTTAGTACTCCATACTCGGCCATTCTGGTTCAGAAATTCAATTGTGACACCACTAACGCCATTACCATCAGATTGTGTAACTTGACCAGAAATAACGGCCATTCTACCGTCTAACCAATGAATTATATTTTTTAAATATTGTTCATTATAAGCGGCTGATGGTACGTGCATCCCCCATGGCTCATTAAGAGAATTTAATTGTGTGGTGAACATTGCAGCTTCACCTGATAAATAAACACGACCAGCGCCAACTTTAATAGCTACTCCTTGATATACACCTTGTTGTAATTCTAATAAAGCTTCATGTTTCGTATCAAGTGGTGGATTTGGGTTTATTGTAAATGATATACCGGTAAAAGTTTTCACATAAGAAACGTTCTCAGAGTTGTTTCGCCCTTGTACAAGATCAGAGTTGCTATTTAATATATTATTTGTCAAATTTGTTTTATTGAAAATTACCTTTGGTATGGTACTTAGAATAATATCAATACCAAAAGTAGACGCTAGATTAGTCACGTGTGCAAATGGTGGATGGTCAATTATGAGCAACAGTGAACCTCCGTCTACAACCCATTGTCGTATTGCTGTTACTTCTTGAGTGGTTAGTGCATTTGCCGTTGTTTTTTGACAGGGGCTTGTTTGACAAGGGCTGGCAATAACTAGTATTTTGGATAAACTTTTCTGCTGTTGAAAATCTGATAGTGGAGCAGTATTTGCTACATCCGCGAATGGTCCTTTAAGTGAACGAATATTGTAACCGTCGGCGGTTAGTAATTTTGAAAACCCATAATATGATTTGTTCGCTATGTGAAAATTGTTGTGACCTTCATCAAAAAGTATTATAGGGTTTGGAATATTTTCAGGGTTTATAATTTTAGGACTATATGACCAATCTGGACTTTGGCAGTATGCTGTGGGTAGAATTATAAAATTTGACACAATAATAATGAATGCAGATATTATTTTATATTTTTGTTTAAATTTGTTTTTAATAATAGACTTCATTTATTTATCTCCATAAACAGTACATTGAAAAAACGTTAGTTTTGAAACCTGACTTAATCGATATTTTTGAGCAGGCCATTATACGTATCGAATAGGCGTTTTGCATTGTCCCTGTGATAAACTTAGAGTCACAGGGACAATTTAAACGTTAAATAATGCCTCGGCATCTTCCAGTAACAATATCAAACCACGGTCCATGAACTCCGTTGTTGCAGCTCGTGTTATAAATTAACAAATGGGTTTCGGTACCGGTATTAGTATCATGACATGCGCTTGGATCACAATTTGTTTCAATGAATGTGTCGGCTCCGTTTTCAGAAATAATTTGTGGTGGTTGGTTGCTTTGTGCCCATTGATAAGGTGCACGGATTGAACCGCCATTATTGATAACACGGGATATGTTACCAGTGGTTTGAAGTACATAAGCAGATACATCAGCATGGATTTGGCCACCAGTTTCGACTTGTAAAGCGATGATGTCTTTTCCGGAGTTACTAATGACATCAATTCCGGTTCCGTGAATATGGATTTGACCACCCGATCGTGCAACAGCGGCGGCGGCATTACCTGAACCATCAAAAAATGTTCGAAGGTTGGAGCCGTAAAGATGGATAATGCCTTTGTTTGCAGCCGTGATGCTACCTGAGGTGGTGCCTGTAAGCCCCGAGTTTGCAACTAGTTTAATTTCAGAACCGAAAAACCAAGTTTCATCACAAAAAGCAACGTAGGGTGAACCTACTGAAAATGCTGCAGTTGCAGTCACTTTACTGCTATACCAATAATGATTACCGCGTGTTGTTGCGCAGTTTCTTTCGTCCCAGGCTCGGGCAGTGCCCACAATTTCGACATTTGACCATTTTGAATTACCGCCACCATTCCAGTATATACCGCCATAAAAACTGGTTGTGATTTTCAAATTTGAAAAGTTTAATTCCGTGCAATTTGTTACATTTACAGCTGCCGTGCTTGAACTGCCTGTGCCTTGTAAAATAGTTTGGCTACTACCACTGCCATTAAAGCTAACATAACCGGTATAGCCATCAGCAGGTACACACTTAATATCGATGTTTGATGTGGAAATGTTGGCACCAAGAAATGTGCCTGGTCCAATACTAACGTGGAGTGGTTTTGTTGCATTGGGTTTTCGTACTGTTTTCATCCAGTGTGCTAATTGTGGGAATTTAACAAAACAGTTTGCTATGGCGACATTGTTTTCGCTACAATTTTGACGTAACTGTACTTTTTCTGCGTTGGGCTCAACACCGGGGGTGACTGTCGCTGCAAAAAGTGCTGTTGAGCTTAGTATTGTGCCCAGTGATATTATGGATAATACTCCTTGTTTTATTGTCATTTATTTTCCATCCTTTAGTTTAATTTTGTTTTTTTAGATAAATGAATAAAGTAAATATTTATTTTTTGTTTTACTATATCGGGCGGTTATTTTAAAAACAATGAAATAAATGTAACAGTAAGTATATTTGCCGCTAATACTTGGAGTTAAGGCTATTAAAATACGTGGATATTGGTCAAATATTACTGATATGAGTGCTAGCGAAGAAATATTTTATGACACATATGTAATATTAAGGTGTGAAAATGATGCGCTATGGTTAACGATTGAATATTTAAGATTAAGGTCATTACCAGTAAATTATGCGTTAAGCGACTTAGCCTATATTAATGCATTATATCAACGAGTATAGTGAGTTATTTAATTCTCTGGTAATAGAATATTTTCCATTAATTTTAAACTAGAGGTTAATCTCGCCGGTAATTTTTCAGGGTCAAGGTTGTCCATGGTATTTTTCATTGTAAGACCAAGTTCGGTATCACCCTCAATAATTAGTCGACGTTGAAAAAATAACGTATCTGGATCAGCCTTTCGATTTGCCAGTAAAATGAAATCTTGTAATTTACATTTAATATCTGCATCAGTATGATGATGATTAGTTATTTTTAGGGTGTTATCTCTAAGGGTAACATTGCAAGTGAAGTTGCAATCACTAATGCTAAATCGTATGTATTTATCTTGTAAAAAATCCATATCACCATTGCGGATTGATTCATGAAAAACACGTTGTAGTATCCGTCCAAATACTTGTTTTTGTAAACTATATGGCACAAATAATAATGGTATTCCGATGATACCCGGTATTTTTTGTGCAATTTTTTGTTTTAGTTTAAGTGTAATGTGATTCATAATCATTCCAAATTGATAATGCTATAGTAAATGCCATTAACACTGAGCTGGTATTGATTTTAATCAATTAATGGTCAGTTATAGTCTGTTAAAATACCAGAATATTTATTATAGATTACAACAGAAAAAATTATAAATAATTTGAAATAGGTGAGTCATGGAACTGGTATGTCCGGCAGGAAATTTTCAATCTCTTAAGGCCGCCGTTGATAATGGCGCAGATGCAGTATACATTGGTTTTAAAGATGAAACTAATGCACGGCATTTTTCAGGACTTAATTTTAACGATAAAAGAATTGAAGAAGCTATTCGTTATGCGCGTGAACATAATGTTAAAGTATTGCTTGCGATAAATACTTATGCGCAGTCTTCAAATTGGACACGATGGCAGACAGCGGTAGATCTGGCCGGGAGTTATCAAGTTGATGCAATCATTGCTGCGGATATTTCTGTATTGGATCATACTGCTAACAACTGGCCCGATGTAGCATTGCATTTATCTGTGCAAGGCTCAGCAACCAACTACGAATCTCTTTTATTTTATAAAACACACTTTAATATTAAACGCGCAGTTTTACCACGCGTGTTGTCATTAGCTCAGGTGAGAACATTGTCAAAAAACACGCCGGTTGAGTTAGAAGTTTTTGGATTTGGCAGCTTGTGTATTATGGCTGAGGGTCGTTGTCATTTGTCTTCCTATATTACTGGTGAGTCACCCAATATGTGTGGTGTTTGTTCGCCTGCTAGTGCGGTCAGTTGGAAAGAAACTAATGGGATTTTAGAGTCCCGTCTTAATAATATAGTCATTGATCGTTATACCAAGGATGAAAATGCAGGTTATCCAACGCTATGCAAAGGCCGCTTCGAGGTTGATGGAAAATTACAACATGCACTTGAAGAGCCAACAAGCTTAAATACATTAGATATTTTGCCCGAACTGTTCGAGAGTAATATTAGTGCGATAAAAATTGAAGGTCGTCAACGTAGTCCAGCCTATGTTTCGGATGTGACACGAGTATGGCGAAATGCAATTGATAGTTATATGGCTTCGCCGGAAAATTATAGGGTACTCGATAATTGGAATACGAGTTTGTCCAAGTTATCCGAAGGAAGTCAAACAACACTAGGTGCCTATTCTCGTCCCTGGCAATAAATAAATTGGTGAAAAAATGAAATTATCATTGGGTGCTATTCAGTATTACTGGCCTAAAAGCACGGTATATGAGTTTTACGAATCTATACAGGAACTCGATATTGATATTGTGTATCTTGGTGAAACAGTTTGTGCTAAGCGTCGTCTCTTAAATTTACAAGATTGGCTAACGATTGCTAAAATGTTAATCGACTCGGGGAAAGAAGTTGTGTTATCAACCTTGACGTTAATAGAAGCAGCATCGGAATTAAGCACAGTCCGAAAAATTTGCAGACAACATGATTTTCTGGTTGAAGCCAATGATATGTCCGCGGTACAAATATTATCAGAGCAAGGCTTACCGTTTGTAGCGGGCCCGTTTATCAATATATATAATGCTCGAACATTGGATTTATTGCATAAACTAGGATTAAAACGCTGGGTAATTCCAGTTGAATTAGCACAACAGGGACTTTCAGATATAGTTACGCAAAGTGTCGCAGTGAACAAAAATGAGAGTGATGCACCGTTAGAAATTGAATTGTTTAGCCATGGAAAATTACCTTTGGCCTACTCAGCTCGCTGTTTTACTGCACGCTCACGTGACTTAGCGAAAGATAACTGTCAATTTGTATGCATGGATTATCCTGATGGCTTGGATATTATTAGTCAGGATAAAAAAACGGTGTTTTCTGTTAATGGCATACAAACGCAATCGGGTTACACTTGTGATTTATCTCGTGATACACCAAAAATAATTGAAACCGGAGTTGATATAATGCGTATCAGTCCTCAGTTGGCCGGTACGGATATAGTAATTAAAAAATTTAGAGCCGCATTGGACAATCACTTTGACGATACTAATAACGATAAGCAATATTGTAATGGGTACTGGCATAATAAAGCGGGATTAGTCAATTTCCGATAAGTAAATTTTAGTTTATTTTTATATGCCACGGTTGAGTTCTTATAGAATAGACTTGCGCTTAAAACGCCAAATAGCAATGCTTAATGGCAATATTATCCAGATAAGTAAAATTGAAATTAATGTTGTTGGTTGAAATAAGGGCCCCTGTGCGATAGCAGCCAGACCGGTATACTCTCGTACCGCGTCAAAACCGGCGAGATTTGCAAGCCGAAATATATCAGTTGGATTAAGTAATAATAACCAGGCTAACCAATCACCACTGTTTTTATTTTGTACCATGACTAATAATCCTAGTAATAACAAATCAAACACCAATACAAACCAAAACCAGCTAATTAATGCTAAACCAGCTGCATGAGATTTTTCAGAAACCAACACGCTGATTAAATTGGCAATTGATATAAATACCCAACCGAGTAAGGTTGCTGATAAAATAAAAAATCCAAATGCTTGCCATAATGCCGGATTATTTAATTGCTCTAATATTATTGCAATTAATAATCCGGCACTACCAAAACCAATGATGGTTGAAACAGCCATAATGCTTGCGTGACCGGCAAACTTGCCCAATAATAATTGCGTTGGGCTCAATGGGTAACTTAATAGTAATAATAAAGTACCTTGTTCGTGTTCGCCAATAATACCGTCATAGGCTAGTAATAGTGCTATCAGTGGAATTAAAAAAATTGCCAGACTAGCCAAACTAACTATCGTTGTGGCGAGAGAACTAAAACCGATTGTGCCTGAGGCGACTGAGCCAAAATAAGACAGTCCAAGCGCAAACAGTGCAAAGATCAAACTAATAGCCATGACCCCACGGTTACGAATGCCATCTTGAAATTCTTTAGTCGCTACAATTATTATGGGGTGCATAATTGTTGTTCCTTAAACTGTGTCTTGTTATTATAATACGCATACAATTCATCCAAAGAGGCGGGTAATACGCTGATATCACTTAGCTCGGGAATAGTCATAATATAACGTAATAAGTTTAACTTCTGAGATTCGGCTGCCGTTAATTGTATGACTCCATTTTTGTTTGAGGTTATTGTTGCACCGAGTTTTGTTAAGTTAGTACTTAATGACTCACTCAAATTACCGCTCTCTGAAAATTGAATTTCAAACTGAATGTGAATGGCTAGCGCTGCAGTTGCACGTAATTCAGCTAGATCACCTGCTACGAGTAATTGTCCACCACCAAGAATCACCGCCCGATCGATATGGGCTTCGATACCAGTGAGTATGTGTGATGATAAAATAACGGTTGTGCCATTTTGGCGTAACTTATCCAACATGCTATAGAACTCGGCCGTTGCCGTTGGATCCAAACCAGCAGTTGGTTCATCTAATAAAAGTAACCGAGGCGATCCCAATAATGCCTGTGCTAAACCCAGTCGTTGCCGCATACCATTAGAATAGGTTTTTACTTTACGATCAGCGGCATGGTCTAGCCCCACTTGCTGTAAAATTGCTTGCACCTTATGGTGTGCCACGCCTTTGAGCCGCGCAAAATAGTGTAGTATTTTTTTTCCGCTTAACTGAGGATAAAAACTAACGATTTCAGGTAAGAAACCAGTTTGTCGTCGAAATGCCATGTTACTTTGTAAGCTTGGTGTTTCTCCAAAAACCAAAATTTCACCTTGGTTGGCATTGAGTAAACCAAGAATTAATTTCATGGTGGTGGTTTTACCTGCGCCATTGTGACCGAGTAATCCAATGATCTCACCGGCATGAATAGACAGGGATATTTTCTGTAAGGCTGGAACAGTACCGTAATTTTTACTAACGTTCTTTAATTCAACTACCGAATTCATAATCCGACCTCTTGTCTGTTAGGGGCTTTTATTAACGGAAAACTATCGCGTACTCCTTGCGCGCGCAATACGGGAAACTGTTGTTGCACCCAATGTAATGTCTCAATTGCGGGGCTGTTCATCAGTATGCGTACCACCGGGTAGTTCCATAGTAGTTTGTCGATTGCATCATTAGGCTCGTAGGGGCGATCACCAATACCATCAGTATCGACATCCCAGCCAAGATAATCACTCCAGTAATTACCGCGTCCTTGTTTGGACCATTCCTGATGACGATTCGAAACGTATTTGACCTGTACGCGGTTATTGATAAAAGCATTACCGTGGATCTCATTATGTTGTGAGCCGGCAGTAAAGTGAATGCCAATATCGGCATTATCGAGTTGATTACCCAGAATAAAATTATAAGACGAGTTATAGATAAACAGTGCCTTACCTTCGGCACCACTAATGTTGCTACCACCAGTGGCATGGGCTTGGCCCTGTCGGGTTTTGCTTATGTAATTATTTTTAATGGTACTTTGGGTAATAAAATTCATCAGGATACCGTAATTACTATCCTGTTCGGAACGGTTATCACTAACGGTTAAATACTTTGATTGCATCAAGGCATAACCTGTACGCGTGCGCCGAGTTAGATTACCGATTACTTTATTTTGGTAAGAAAACATATAGTGAATACCGTAACGTAAATCGTGTAAGTAATTATTTTCAAGGCGATTATTTTTACTGGTATCAATATAAATGCCATCACGGGTTTGCTCAATTTCATTACCGCTAATAACACCACCATGAACTGCATATAAATGAATGCCATTACCTCGATCTTGCGAGCGGCGTTGAGTTTCACCAAAAATACGATTATTGTTTACTTGTGGACGTTTACAGGCATCCAACCAGATACCAAAGGCATTACCACTGAGTGTATTGTTACGAATGATGATATCTTTAGCACTACGTTCCACAAAGATACCCGCATTCATGTTGGTAAGATTGTGGCCAGAGTTTTGAATTGTTAATGCTTTAATTACCACATTAGCTGCAGTCACTCGCAACACATCACCGGTATTATTACCATCTAATATTGTTTTTGATTGACCATTTTTATTTGTGTGTCCCTGTAACGTAATGGCGCGATCAATAATAAAATTACCGCGGTACACGCCTGATGCTAATTGCAGCGTATCACCGGTTGCTGCGTTACTAATGGCTTGTTGTAAAGCTTTACCATTAGCAGCAACCGGGACTAGAGTTGCTTGTGCCGAGTTTACTGTTACCAATCCGGTTAGCAATATTATAATATAATTGACCGCTAGCTTTATCATCTAATTAAGATTCAACGTAACTATTCAGCATAATTTGAAAAGAGTAAATAGGTGAGGATTTGGAATCGGGATAGGCCAATCAAGACCGTCTGCTTCATGGATGAAGCAGTCGAGCGGCCATGGATGGCGAATAGCGAGTCTTGATTGGCCTATCCCGGTTCCGAAGCCGGTGGGTTGTAGTCGTAATTTTTTTATACTCTTCATTTTCAAAATACGCTGAATAGTTATGATTCAACTAACATCCGGCCACGCATTTCCATGTGCAAGGCATGACAGAACCACTGGCAGTAGTACCAATGCACACCAGGTTTATTCGCGACAAAACTTACCGAGGCAGTTTGTTGTGGACTAATTTCCATGCACACACCATGATTGATTAATGTAAAACCGTGGGAAACATCTTCCACTTGATCCAGATTGGTAACGACCACTGTTACCTCATCGCCTTTTTTCACTTTGAATTCACTCAAGCCAAACATAGGAGCAATTGAAGTCATGTATACTCGTACTTTTTTACCATCACGGATTACTTTGTTATCCGATTCTAATACAATGCCGTCTTTTTTTGCCATTGCCACAGTTTTGGCAAAATAGGGATCATCCCGTGACCATAGTTTACTGGGTTTAAGCTTACTGCGATGTACTATCATGCAATCGTGTGGTTCACCATAAGCTGGACCATCGTGCACCAATTTCATTGTATCGCCCGAGATATCAATTAACTGATCATTCTCGGGATGTAATGGACCTACGGGTAAAAATCGATCTTTAGAAAACTTACTGAGTGATACTAACCATTTACCATCGGCATCACGGGTTTCACCCATGCTGGTATGATTGTGGCCAGGTTGATAATGGACATCAAGTTTTTGTTTTATGTAATTTACTTTTTTACCTTGGTAGGATTTTATAGCATCGGCTATATTCCATTTGGCAATTTGGCTGTCGATAAACAAAGTGGTGTAAGCATTACCTCGACCATCAAATGCAGTATGCAATGGACCAAGGCCAAGCTCGGGTTCTGCCACGACTGTATCACGTGGTTCCTTGAGTTTACCCTCAAACCAATCGTCAATTTTTTTAATCGAAATAATAGTTACCGTGGGTGATAATTTACCATTGGCGAAAAAATACCGACCATCTGGCGAGGTATTGAGGCCATGTGGACTTTTAGGAATCGGAATATAAAGCGTTAAATCGGAACCGTGTTGGCCGTCGAGTACCGGTACTTTTGAGTCGCCAATGGTAGTAAATTTACCGGCTTTGAGGGCAGCCTCGATACGGGGAATATTAAACACCACCGCCCAATCACGTTCATTGCGCATTGTCGCTTCGAGTGTGACACCACCCTCTGAGTTATAACAGGTTGAACAGGCATATTTTCCCTCATAATCGGCATCGGTATTATCCAGATTGCCATCGACAATTACTTGCCAAGCAACCTCCCAAGTATCTGCATTGATGGCATTAAACATAGTGTAATATTTTTCGGGTTGTTCCATAAATCGACCATCATTTGGATGCGGTATACGAAACTCAGCATTACAAAATACGTAGTTGGTGCGCGGAACTTTTTGTGGCCGTAAGCCATGAATTGCTTGCACATTCGGAATATTAACAATTTTATCTGTTTTCATAACGTCACAACGAATGCGCGCAACTCGAGTGTTAGCTTTGTCATTAATGAACAAGTAACGGCCATCGTAACGCCCATCGGTAAAACTCATGTGCGGATGATGGGCATCGCCATTCATCGGTGCGTTGTCTCCCAGAATTTGTTTACTCTCATTAGTTAAGCCATATCCGGTAGCACTATCATAGTTAAAAACCGGGATACGCATTAATTCACGCATTGATGGTAAACCCATAATACGAACTTCACCTGATTGACCGCCACTCCAGAAACCGTAGTAGTCGTCCAAATCACCAGGAGCAACAGCGGCTGAGTTGTGAACTTTACTACTCGCTTGCGCTCCAGAACTCATGCCAATTAATCCGGCACCCAATCCACTACTGGCAACACTTGCTAATGCAGTTGCACTCAAGAAATGTCGCTTGGTTTCATCTAATTTATCTGATTTTTTACTCATCTTAATGCTCCTTATTAAATTTGGCTTACTGTTCTATTAATTAGTATTTATTTTTACAGGGATAGATTTTTTTGTTGAGTAACGTGCTTTAATTCGTTCGCGTTTTTTTCGACGTTCGACCAGTGGTGGACATTTGTGATCGTCCCAATAGGTAACTTGACAGTCCAAGCAATAATGGCACTCATTTGGATTGATTTTTCCCGTATCATCAATAGCCTGAATTTCACATTCACTGGCACAGGCCTGACAGGGATTGCCACATTCCGAACGCCGACGTAACCAATCAACCATGCGTAATCGAGCGGGTATTGCCAGTGCTGCACCCAAGGGGCAAAGATATTTGCAATAAAATTTACAATTAAATAGTGAAATAACCAGCAATGCCACGGCATAGATAATGAACGGTAACTCTCGATTAAAATGTAGTGTGATGGCGGTTTTAAATGGTTCTATTTCTGCATATCGTTCAGCAGTTCCAAGTGATTGCAAGGAGATAGCAAACAACACCAGTAAAATTAAATATTTTATTCCCCACAAACGATCGTGCACAATTTGTGGTAAATTAAATTGCGGAATTTTTAGCCATCGCGCTATTTCATTGATTGATTTTTGTAATGCACCAAAAGGGCAGAGCCAACCACAGTAAACGCCACGCCCCCAAAACAATAACGAGCCGGCAACAAAACTCCACAATAAAAATAAAGTGGGATCAATCATAAATGTATCCCAACTAAAGTTTTTAAAAAGTGAACGGCTAAATGCAAATACATTAACTATGGATAATTGGCCTAATAAATACCAACCAATAAAAAATATACTGTAGAATTGAAAACCGCGTCTCAAGCTCACTATCAATAGAGGAAAGCGCACCAGCCAGTCTTGTAACCACATAATAATCATTAGTAATCCCAGACCAAATAGCAGTATTGCAATTTGAAATTGTCGTTCTAGCCAAATAGAAAGCCACATGGGGATTTCTTCATCACTAGTGGCTGGTTGTTTCGCTTGAATATAATAGGATTGTGGCATTTGATACTGTTGCTCAAAATTAACAAAGTCACTTGTTAATGGTCCGGTCTGACGTTTTACCAATAAATTTAATTTCCAGGCAGCCCCTGGATCAAAATCATTAATCGCACGAATGATAAAAATGGCCATTTCGTGAAATTTAGGTATTCCCGTTAAATAGACATCGTTAAGACGAAAATAATCACTATCACGGAAACTAATTTCCTGACCAGACTGTTGGATTTGGATTCGATCAAAAATACCACCGCGGACATAACCTGAACCTTTAAAGGAGTATTCACCGTTAGCCATTACCGCGATAGCGTGATCGCCTGGTTTTAGTGTTGATAACAACCATTTGAACTCATCATCGCCCAACAAATTTCGCCCAATTGTCGGTGCATTAAGATAGGTGAAACTAATATCAATAAATGTTTCATTGTTATTCTCGGTTGCTAGGTTCGAGAATTTTTTACGGCGACCATTGTTAAACGCTTCATTCACTTTTTTATTATTTAAATACAGTTGAACAATAGCACCATTATTAATAAGTTTTTGCCAATTTGTCTGTTCAAAAAAATTTGTACGGATAGTTGCTGGTAAACGTTTAAACTTAGTTGATTTTTTTATAATTCCCCGTGACACAGCTACCTTACGTGCAGCACGTTTGATCGTTTCGTTGACTACCATCACTGTTACCGTTGCTCCGGTAATCGCATCAACTATATTACCGTTATTACTACGACTACTACCGACCTTGATATTATCGTTAAGTTTTCTACCGATATATTGATTAACAAAATCATCCAGACGTGACTGGGGTATACCAACGAGTAAAATAGGTTCGTGGTGTTCAATCACTTTTATTGCGGTAATAAAACCTTGCAGATCAATACCAACCAGCATATTAATTGGCAGCCCAGAATAAGCTGGAATTGGAGTAACATCTTTGCTTAAAAAAATATAACCAATAATTTGTTGTTGTTTAAAAACCGGAGCAGAGGGCGGTGAACCGCTAAATTCACCAAATGAATCAGCATTTTTAAAAAATACTCCAGCGTTAGGAAAACCTTTAGTAATTACTAGCGCATTGCTATTTTGAGCGAAGAGTAATAATAGTAAAAAAACACACACAGCGCTGAATTGATATTTCTGGCGAGCAGCCTGTGGGGATACACATTTGTTAGTTAATTTTAATAACATAGGGCGATAAAAAACATGTCGTTATGCACGTTACACACCAGCAGTAAAGAAAGCAGTTATTTTATTATGCTAGCCTGTCACCCAACACTCCTTGACTCACATCAAGAGCGAATTTACGGGCGAGAAAATGTTAATGAATGATTTAAGCGTTGCGGTAAGAAATTTGATGTAATAATGATGATATCTAATCTTGCTTCGGAATACTTGAGTCTGATACTTTTAAAGAATTAATTTTGTCAGCAAAGCGCGTGATAGCAACAAATTTTTTAAAAATTTTATTGGTTTCTTGTTCGTGTTCGGAAACGGTCGTGTTATCAATTGGTTCAAAAAAACAGGTTGGATCTTCATTCATTATATCACCGCTATGATAATAAGCCATTGCACGGCAACCACCACAAGTGAACTGATAACGACAACGGCCGCATTTACCCTTTAATTCCTTTCTATTGAGAATTTTTTGAAAAGTATCACTCTCATCAATTACCTGTTGAAAGCTTTTTTGACGTATATTACCACAATTGACATCATCCAATAAAATACCACAAGGCGAAACATCACCTTCAGCATTAACCGCCAACCAGGTACCACACCAACAACCAATGGATGGATTTTGTGGCACACTGACATTACTGATACCGTTGGATATTGTTTTATGAACCTCAGGTGATAGAAAAAATGGGGTGTAACTAATGTAACCATTGGCATGTTTACGTAAAGCGGGGTGTATTGTTTCCTGCATATTCTTTTTATCGAATTTAAGTTCGTCCCAATATTCACGGCCGTAACCACGGGCAGTATAAGGTGAACGATTATACGGGATGTGGTGATCATCGAGCCACTGTAGAGTATGTTCAATGGTCTTTAAATTGTGTTGTCCAATCGTGACAACAACATTTTGCCGAATATTCAGTTCCTGACATAACTTTAATACTGCGAGTGATTGTTCACAATCGGTATCGCGGGTCCACGAATTCTCATCTTCGATAGAATTAATGCCCACTGCAATGACAACACTGTCATTGCTTGCCGCTTTAAGTTCCAATAATTTCTCACGGTCCATTCTTGAACCATTGGTTGTTATTACAGAGGAATAACCGTATTTAGTTGCACGTCTAACCAACTCAACTGCATCTTTGCGCAATATAAATTCGCCGCCACTCCAGGTTATTTTATTAACACCAATTTTATCGACAGTCTTAAAAATGTATTGTTCAATTTCATCGGTACTGAGTTCTTGTTTTCGGCTTTTCTTAACCAATCGAGTATCGTTACTACTGGCCATGCACATCGGACAAGCGTAATTGCATAATCGAGTTGCCTCAAAAAATAGATTTTTAAACGTATAGTTATTGTTAACTGACACCAATGCTTCCTTAGAGGTCAAGAAATAGTAAAGCTAACACGGTTATCTCTATATGAACTTGATGAAGGTCAACTACAAGAGTCCATTTTAGCTTAACTTAATAATTAACTATTTTTGTATAATGTTATTTAACTTAATGTTTTGTAATAATTCTGCTATTAATTTCTCAGCAGTTTTTGAGTCTGGCTGACCAACTGCAATAACTTTGCCATCACTGATTAAGGCTGGAAATGTTTTGAGATCAAGAATTTCAGCTATATTTCTACCATTTGAATTTTCCATATCAAAAACTTCAAGTTCGATATCATTTTGAACGCAAGTTTTAAGCCATATCTTTTTTGATACACTACAAGATGGATAACTACCTGAAATTATCAAAATTAATTTCATCTATTATTAACTTCCTATATACTGAGCCATCTGTAATTTTTATTAAATTTATGATGTGGTTGTCATTGATCAAGATCAAGAAATAATTATTTAATTGACGTAAGCGAGTGTTACAGTATGGAATACACTAAACGTGTCGTAGAGGAGTTTCAACATATTACTCTATTTGAAGCTTTAGATGATCTTCAGCTTAAAAAAATTCTAAGTGTTACCCGAAAGATTAATTTATCATCTAAAAGTTTATTATTTGAACGAGGTACTCAGGCGAAATATTTTTATTTATTGCATACTGGTCAGATTAAATTATTTAGCCTTTCAGCGGCTGGTGATGAGAAAGTCATAGAAATAATCTATCCTTTTCAAACCTTTGCAGAGGCTACCATGTTTATGCCGCGTCAATTTTATCCTGTTAGTGCTGAAGCAATTATAGACAGTGAGTTATACTGTTTTGATATGAAATTATTTCGTGAGTTGCTCGATAATTCAAAAGAAACCTGTTTTCGCTTGTTAAGTATAATGGGCAGACATTTACATTCCCGTGTGAATGAAATCAATAATTTAACATTACATAATGCAACATACCGTCTTGTGGTTTATTTGTTAGAACAATTACCTGAAGAAGCGACGGCTTTGTCCGAAATTCATTTAACGACAGCAAAAAATATTATTGCTGCACGTTTATCAATTAAGCCTGAAACTTTTTCTCGTATCTTATTAAACCTAAGTAAGCAAGGGCTTATTGAAGTCAGTGGTAATGACATCAGTTTGCTCGATGTTGCTGGCATTCGTGAGCTGCTGTAGTAGCCATTATATATTCCTTAATTTTCAAAATATCCTGTTAAATTTTTCAGATTGATGTAAGTCAAGGTTATCCTGGTGTCATTATGGATAAATAAAGTCACCTAATAAGAATTAAGGAGACTACTCATCATGAGTGAAAAATTCACCAAGTCGATGGCACGAAACACCTTTTATGGTGGTTCGGCATTTTTCTTTTTCGTGCTTGTGGCTTTAACGTTTGACACGACTTCAAAATTACCTGAACGAGATCATCGCGAAAATATTACCGAACAAGTTGCCTTGGGTAAAAAGGTGTGGGAGGACAACAATTGTGTTGGTTGCCATACCATTATGGGAGAAGGTGCTTATTTTGCCCCAGAGCTTGGTAATGTTTACAAGCGGTTTGGTTATAGTAAAGATGCCATTATAGGATTCATTAAAAGCCGGCCGGTTGACGGAATTCCGGGAAGACGCAGTATGCCGCAGTTCAATTTAAGCGATAAACATCTTGATGCCATCGCAGAGTTTCTTAAATGGACCTCGGAAGTCGATACTGCTAACTGGCCACCAAATATTCAGGGTTAAGGAGAAAAAAATGCAATATCAATCTCAACTAGTTTCAAAATTGTATTTTATAGCGGCGATAGGTTTGTTTGTGGGGCAAATTTTATTTGGTGTTATATTGGGTCTGCAATACGTTATCGGTGATTTTTTATTTCCAGAAATACCGTTTAACGTTGCGCGTATGGTACACACCAACTTGTTAATTATTTGGTTGCTTTTTGGTTTTATGGGGGCGGCCTATTTTATTGTTCCCGAAGAGGCTGAAACTGAACTACACAGTCCGAAACTCGCGATAATTTTATTTTGGGTTTTTCTGACGGCAGCTGTTTTAACTATTGTGGGTTACCTATCGGTACCTTACGCAACACTCGCCAAAATTACCGGTAATGATTTATTACCGACGATGGGGCGCGAGTTTTTAGAGCAACCAACGATAACTAAAATTGGTATTGTTATTGTGGCGCTCGGATTTTTATACAACATTAGCCGGACCATTCTAAAAGGTCGTAAAACTGTGATTAGTATGGTGTTGTTATTGGGTCTATGGGGACTTGCATTATTTTTCTTATTCTCGTTTTACAATCCTGATAACTTGGTGCTAGATAAATATTTCTGGTGGTGGGTTGTGCATTTATGGGTAGAAGGTGTTTGGGAATTAATTCTAGGTGCAATTCTGGCTTTTGTTCTGATTAAAATGACCGGAGTTGATCGTGAGATAATTGAAAAATGGTTGTATGTCATTATTGGTATGAGTTTGATTACAGGGCTTATTGGTACAGGGCATCACTACTACTGGATCGGTGCACCTGAATATTGGCAATGGTGGGGTTCGGTGTTCTCGGCTCTTGAACCAATACCATTTTTTATGATGGTGATCTTTGCTTTTAATATGGTCAACAAACGTCGACGTGAGCATCCTAACAAGGCAGCAATGTTGTGGGCAATTGGTACTCCGGTAATGGCGTTTTTGGGTGCAGGTGTATGGGGATTTATGCATACCTTGGCTCCAGTAAATTATTATACGCATGGTTCACAAATTACCGCAGCACATGGTCACATGGCATTTTACGGTGCTTATGTAATGGTGGTGTTAGCAATAATTTCCTACGCCATGCCACTTTTACGTGGGCGACCAGGTTGCAATAGTAATAAATCTCAAGTAATGGAAATGTGGTCATTCTGGTTAATGACAATTGCGATGGTGTTTATTACTTTATTTTTAACCGGCGCTGGTATATTACAAATTTGGCTACAACGAATGAGTGATAACCCACTGCCATTCATGGTCGTGCAGGACAAAATTTCAATATTTTACTGGATGCGTGAAGTTGCAGGGATTGTATTCCTAATTGGTTTGATCTTGTACGTTTGGAGTTTCTTTGTAACAGGAAAAAATCAAGAAACAGTACAAGCTTAACCGCAATGTTAAGACAAAACAGTTGTTGCCGCGATACTAACTTTATCGTGGCAACAGAGTTTAAAGTTTTACACTAGTGCTAGCCAACAATAGTGAATAGTGCAAGTCAACAATAATGGTGGTTATCAATAATGAGTGAAAATTTGAGAAACATAATTGATCACAAAGATAATTTTTATTATCTATCTACTGGCAATGAATCTGTCTTATTTGAACATGCCTGGAAAAGCCAGTTACCAGTATTAATAAAAGGTCCAACTGGTTGTGGTAAGACTCGTTTTATTCAGCATATGGCAGACAAGCTTGATCGGCCGTTATTTACCGTAGCGTGCCATGATGATTTAACAGCAGCCGATTTAGTTGGTCGTCATCTTATTGGTGATGGCGCAACTTACTGGGAAGACGGGCCACTAACACGTGCTGTGCGTGAAGGTGGAATTTGTTATCTCGATGAAGTTGTAGAAGCACGAAAAGACACGACAGTCGTGTTGCATCCTTTGTCGGACGATCGACGTTTATTAGCAATTGAACGAACGGGGGAGTTATTACAAGCACCACCAGAATTCATGCTGGTGGTATCGTATAACCCTGGTTACCAAAACTTACTAAAAGGGATGAAGCCCAGTACTCGACAACGTTTTGTATCAATGCGATTTTCGTATCCAAACGCGGTAAAAGAGCGGGATATTGTTTTGGCTGAAACTGGTATTGCAGAACACATTGCAACCCAGTTAGTCTCTTTGGCTCGTGCGTTCAGAGCATTAAAGGATCATGATTTAGAGGAAAATGCCAGCACCCGTTTATTGGTCTATACCGCAACCTTAATTAAAGCAGGTTTTGATTCGGTAGAAGCTTGTCGGGCTGCATTAGTAGAACCCTTGACCGATGATGAAGAAACTGTCAACGCTTTGATGGAAGTGGTTTATGCAACATTCGGACGTTGATTCTACTGAGCAAAATCTAGCGGTTACATTTGAGGTGCTGTACTTGCTTAATTTGTTACTGTTTCCAGGATTGGCATTTTTTCTGTTGGGGATTTTATATTTTTGGTTTCGTCACCTAAAGAATGGTCTGGCCTATTGCCATTTACAACAAACATTTTTTGCAAGTTTATGGGCTGGAGTATTATTGATTATTGTTCCGGCTATTACTGTATTGATGATGTTTTTGTTATTAGGTAGTTTTGAATATCCGATAACGTGGATATTTTTGATTTTGTATTTTGTTTTAATACACGTATTTTTCATTTTTTTAGGATCATTGGGCCTAGCTAAAGCAATGGCAGGAAAGCACTATCATTACTTGATAGTAGGACGTTTTTGTTCTTCAACACTAGCTGAGTAATATATTTTTAAATTTAAATTAGATTATCATAATGGCTAATAAACAACATTTTAAAACAGCTCCGGAGTTAATTAAAGTTAAAACCACTGTTCGAGCGAAACATCAACGATTGCGACGATTTTTTCAATCGAGTTTTTTTCTATTGTTTATATTAGCTCCGATTTTTAATATTTTCCGACTTGACCTGAATTTGGGGCATTTTATTTTTTTTGGTTACAATTGGACACTTGAATTAGATGCAGTAACAACTGGACAAGCATCAGCAGCAGATGCAGTGTTCAATATTATTGTACGCGCGTTTTTACCCTTACTAGCAGTGATTCTACTATTTGGTTGGACATCGTGGAAATACGGTCGATTGTATTGTGGTTGGTTGTGTCCACATTTTTCAGTTGTTGAAACAATAAATGCCTTAATGCGGCGAGCATCTGGAAAATTTAGTTTATGGGATAAGAAAAGTTTATTACAAAAACCAGATAAAACAATGATTACGACTAATAAAAAATACTGGTTTTTGGTTTATGTCGCGGTAGTTATATTTGCTTTTTTATGGGCGGTAGTTTTTCTTAGCTATTTACTACCGCCAAAGGAAATTTATTCTAATTTATTTAATCTTAGTTTAACGCGTAATCAACTGTTATTTATTAGTGTTGCAACGTTATTGTTAAGTATCGAATTTATGTTTGCACGTCATTTATTCTGTCGCTTCGCCTGTGCAGTGGGTGTCTTTCAAAGTTTGGTTTGGATGGCGAACAAACGTGCAATGGTTGTTAGTTTTGACCGACCGAATGGCTCACAATGTCAAGATTGTTTTAATGCTTGTGATAACGAATGTCCAATGCGTTTAAATCCACGTTCGATTAAACGTCGTATGTTTAATTGTACCGAGTGTGGTGTATGTCTTGAGGCATGTGAGAAAGTTCAGACAGATATTGGAAAGCAACCGGTACTGACTTGGCAGTCTGGTCAGCCAGCTTTAAAGGAAAGCGATCACTAATGATTTTACGAGCCCCCAAAGCATTAAAAACCTTACACCATCTGGTTGAACTTGAAGAACATGTGGGTAAGGTGTGGCACCGTATTATGAGTAGCACGGTTATTAAACATTATCCTGAGGCAGCAATTTATCTTGACGATGTTAGCCGAGTTGTTGCAATTATGTTTCGTGCGTTAGGTGGTGATGGTGGTTTAAAAATTGAATCATCACCGGCTATGGAGTATCAATTTAATCGTACTCTATTACAACGAATAGCCGGAACTAATACTCGTTTTGAATTAGCCTGGCGAAATGAATCAACCTTGAATTTACCATCCTGTATCGATGTATTTTCAGAAAAATCATTAAATTATGATTTGTATTTATGGCTAGCTGCACTGGCATCGGGTGCCAATAGTTGCATCAATGAGAGTGACAATTCTAACGTTAACTGGATACACACGAATCAATGGTTGAGTTGTCGAGTATTAAAACAGTTTCCAGGTTTAGAGAGTCGCTATTGTCGACTCGTTAATGCGCAACAGGCGTTACGGCCTAATCTCAAAAGTCTAACAGTCGAGCAGCAACAGTTGGAACAGCTTGTAATATCAGTATTACAAAATCCTAGGCAGACAGATTTAACTGAATTTGCAGCAACACTTCAAGCGCAACGTTATTTACCACAACCTGTGTACCTGTGGTTATATCCTGCGCCAATAACTGCTCAAAGTTTGAGTAATTCGGACAGTGGCGATGAAACCAGCAGTGACAATACCGAGGGCGAAGCACTTGAACCAGAACAACAACGTCGGTACCGTGCTGAACAAGTAGAAATGCCCGATGGTAAAAGTGGCTTGGTGCTGGATCGTTTTGAAAATATATTCAGTTGGGCTGAATACATAAAGGTTGATCGTACTACCGACGAAGATGAGGATCTTAGTTCAGCTGAAGACACCGCTAAGGATCTGGATAAACTGAGTATTGCTCGTGACAATAAATCCACTGCTAAACGAATTCGGTTTGACTTGGATCTTCCATCATCTGAAAGTGATGATACAACGTTAAACACTGGCATTATGTTACCAGAATGGGATTATCGTAAAAAACAATTAATTAAAGATCACTGTAGTTTGCAAGAAATGATTTCAGCAGATGCTCCCGCCATCGAGCTCCCCGTGGCATTGCGTAGCGTCGTACGAAAATTGCGAAATCAGTTTGAGGCATTGCAACCGTCACGGACATGGTATCGCGGGCAACAACAAGGCACAGAGATTGATCTTGATGCATATCTCAATTTTGTAACGGAAAAAAAACAAAATAAACACGGCGCGGCAGCAGTGTCGGAACAGGGAATGTATCGTGAATTCCGTGGCGGAGTTCGTGACATGGCTTGTTTACTATTGGCGGATTTATCGTTGTCAACTGATTCCTGGGTGGATGATCATGCACGGGTAATTGATGTCATTCGAGATAGTTTATTCCTATTTGCCGAGGCTTTATCTGCTGTTGGTGATAAATTTGCAATGTATGGTTTTTCTTCACGGTATCGTGAACACATCCGTTTTTATAACTTAAAAGGCTTTCATGAATCGTATACTGCTATTTCGCGTGGTCGAATTAATGCGATAAAACCAGGATTTTATACTCGAATGGGAGCTGCAATTCGTCATGCTAGTAATATCTTGAGCAAGCAGTTCGCGAGCCATCAGTTGTTATTAATCTTAACCGACGGTAAACCCAATGATCTTGATTTATATGATGGGCGTTATGGTGTTGAAGATACCCGTATGGCTTTAATAGAAGCTCGTCGACAAGGATTGCACCCTTTTTGCGTTACTATTGATGAACAAGCCGGTGAATATTTACCCCATATGTTTGGCAGTGATAATTATGTCGTGATTCGAAAGCCATCAGAATTACCACGTGAGTTACCGTTATTGTATGCCCGCTTGAGTCGGTAAATAGTTAGCGTAAAAAATAAAAAATTGACGTTAATTAGTGTCTGATGAAATTTAATTATATTAATTTTTAAAAACACAATAATGAAAAAATATTTAACTAAAATAATTATAGTATTACTATTTTTTATTTTAAGTAATTATAGTCATGCTAATTCTGGAATTAATGATTATACGTTGTTGTATAAAAACTTTTTCCCAAATGCCAGTCATGTTGGAAAATTACAAGGTAAACCACTATCTGCTGCAGTCTATGACGGAAAACATATTCTTGGTTATGTTTATTATACTGATGATGTGGTTAAAATTCCTGCTTATTCTGGTAAACCAATACGCACGCTTATTGGTTTTGATGTTAGTGGTAAAATTGTCGGTATTAAAATTGTATACCATGAGGAACCTATTCTGGTTCTAGGAATATCGGATGTTGACTTAAAAGCATTTATTAATCAATATTTGAATAAGTATGTTAATAATAGAATTAAAGTTGGTGGTAGCGATTATGATGGCTTTAAATCAATCGATGCTATTACGGGGGCTACCATTACGGTTATGGTCTTAAACGCATCGATTAATAAGTCCATGCGCGAAGTGGCAAAATCACATGGTATTTTAAGTCAGGACGGTAAAAAATTACAACAAGCCGTTGAGTTTGATAATGAACCAGTATGGGTTTATGTCTGGCGTGAAAAAACATTTCAAATTATTGTACTGCTTTTTAGCTTAACATTATTAATATTAATCTTGATAATGCAAGATTGGCTAGCACGACACCCGACTTTTTTAACGTATTTGCGGACCGGATTTTTAATTTATACCACTGTATTTATTGGTTGGTATTCATTGGCACAATTATCGATTGTTAATGTTTTTACTTTTGTTAATTCATTGTTACATGGCTTTAGTTGGGATAATTTTTTGGTCGATCCAATGATGTTCCTAATTTGGGGCTTTGTCTCAATAACCATATTATTGTGGGGACGTGGTGTCTATTGTGGCTGGCTGTGTCCTTTTGGGGCGATGCAAGAATTAATATTTCGTTTAAGTGAGTTTTGCCGTTGTAGAACATTTGAATTTCCCGAAGTTGTTCATGAACGCCTATGGGCAATTAAATATATTATTTTATTGGGATTGTTCGGGATCTCAATGCAATCATTAATCATCTCGGAACATTTTGCTGAAGTGGAGCCATTTAAAACCGCGATAACGTTACACTTTGCGCGAGATTGGGCTTACGTTTTATATGCTGTTGTACTGTTATTAATCTCAGCATTTAACCGTAAGTTTTATTGTCGTTATGTTTGTCCGCTAGGAGCAGCATTAACGTTTCCTTCAAAGTTTAGAATTTTTGAATGGTTACGTCGCTATAAAGAATGTGGCCGACCCTGTCAGATTTGTCGTAATGAGTGTGAAGTCCGCGCGATTAGTTCAACCGGTGAAATTAATCCAAACGAATGTCATTATTGCCTTGATTGTCAGGTTACATACTGGAATCCGTACAAGTGTCCTCCCATTAGTGAGAAAAGAAAAAAACGTGAGCGGGCAATAAAAATTTCGAGTAAGGATATCAAATAATTTTTAGGATTGACTTAAATCAAGGTGTTGTCGGAATTGAGGTTTTAAACTTTGATCCAATGTACGAATTTTTTAATATAGTGAACGAAACGAGGATGTCGTTATGAATATTATAAAGTTAACTATTACCACGAGTATCATGTTTCTGGGTAGCTTAAGCACTTCACCGCTTTATGCTGCTAGTGGTGAACACCCCGGAACGCCCGAGGAAGAGCTGCGTTATAAGGGTGCGCCAGTACCGATCGATCCTGGCTCAGCTAAGGAACAACTTACACCAAAAGGACCTGCGATTTCTCCTGTTGAATTTTCGCGAGCCAAGAAAATATTTTTTGAACGTTGTGCAGGGTGCCATGGTGTTTTGCGTAAAGGTGCAACAGGTAAACCTTTAACACCTGATATTACGTTACCGAAAGGAACGGATTATCTTAAAACCTTTATAGGTTACGGCTCGCCAGCAGGGATGCCAAATTTTGGAACCTCAGGACAATTGTCAGAGAAAGATGTTGATTTAATGGCACGTTATTTACAACATGAACCACCAATACCTCCAGAATTTGGTATGAAGGAAATCAAGGCAAGTTGGAAAGTTCATGTGCCAGTTAATAAACGTCCTAAGAAACAAATGAATAAATTCAATTTGAAAAATATATTTTCTGTGACATTGCGTGATTCTGGTCAGGTAGCGCTTATTGACGGCGATACTAAAAAGATAATTACCATTATCACTACTGGCTATGCGGTTCATATTTCACGCATGTCAAATTCAGGACGTTATCTTTTTGTTATAGGTCGTGATGCTAAAGTGAATTTGATCGATCTGTGGATGAAGACACCGGATAATGTCGCTGAAATTAAAGTTGGTATGGAAGCGCGCTCGGTAGAGACTTCAAAATATAAAGGTTATGAAGATAAATATGCCATTGCTGGTGCGTACTGGCCACCACAATTTACAATTATGAAAGGTGATACTTTAGAGCCTTTGGTTATTGGTGCAACGCGGGGTATGACGGTTGACACCCAGGAATACCATCCTGAACCTCGTGTTGCTGCTATTGTTGCATCGCATGAAAAACCCGAGTTTATTGTTAATGTTAAAGAGACCGGAAAAATATTAATGGTTAACTATTCTGATCTGGATAATTTGCAGATCACAACGATTAATGCAGCTCGGTACTTACATGATGGTGGTTGGGATTCTACACAACGTTATTTTATGACTGCAGCGAATAAGTCAAATAAAATTGTGGTGGTTGATTCTAAGACCTCAAAATTAGCAGCTTTGGTTGATGTTGGCAAAATACCCCATCCTGGACGCGGTGCCAATTTTAAGGATCCTGAATTTGGTCCTGTTTGGGCGACGAGTCACCTCGGTGATGAAACCATATCACTGATTGGTACTGACCCTAAAAATCATAAAAAATATGCTTGGAAGGTAGTTCGTATTTTAAAAGGACAGGGCGGAGGTTCGTTATTTGTTAAAACACACCCCAAGTCAAATCACTTGTATGTTGATACTCCCTTGAACCCAGATAGTGCGGTTAGTCAGTCAGTCGCGGTATTTGATTTAAGGAATATTGATAAACCGTATAAAATATTGCCAATTGCCAAGTGGGCAAAATTAGGTGAAGGACCAAAACGTATTGTGCAACCAGAGTTTAATTATGCCGGTGATGAAGTTTGGTTCTCGGTCTGGAGTGGTGCTAAACAAGAGTCTGCTATTGTTGTTGTTGACGATAAAACCATGAAACTTAAAACGGTTATTAAGGATAAACGGTTAATTACTCCAACGGGGAAATTTAATGTTTACAACACAATGCACGATGTTTATTAAGATGTAAGTTGTTGAAAAAATGCCTGGACTCTTGGTCCAGGCAATACAAAATCAGGAAGGATTTATAATGACTCAGTCAGCAATAGTTTATCTGGTCGGTACTGGCCCTGGTGATCCGGAATTAATCACAGTTAAAGCACTACGGTTGATACGTTCTGCGGATGTTGTTATTTATGATCGTTTAGTCTCCGATGAAATATTGAACTTTATTCCACCTGACGCAAGTAAAATTTATGTTGGAAAAAAATCAGGCGAACATACTTTATCTCAAGACGAAATTAATCAATTACTTATTAAGCTATCGGATAAAAAACGAAGCATTGTTAGATTAAAGGGAGGCGATCCTTTTATTTTTGGGCGCGGTAGTGAAGAAGCGCAAATTTTGGCAAAACACGGTATCGCCTTTGAGATAATTCCAGGCATTACTGCGGCATCGGCCTGTGCTAGTTATGCCGGTATACCACTTACCCATCGAGGTTTAGCGCAAGGAGTGCAAATAGTGACAGGTCACAGTCAGGCCGGTACCGAACTGGAGTTGGACTGGCATGGTTTGGCGGACGATAATAAAACAATTGTCATCTATATGGGCTTAGCAAACATAAATTTAATTTGTAGTAAATTAATCGAGGCCGGATTAGATAAAAATACTCCAGCCGCGATTATCCAAAATGGTACTACTTCACGCCAAAAACGCATACTAACAACTTTATTTCAACTCACCAGCGTTGCTCGGTTTACTATAAAACAGCCGCCAGTTATTTTTATTATTGGTAAGGTGGTATCACTTGCACATTCACTGGATTGGTTTTCACCGTTAGATTTAACCAGTTTAAATATATTGGAACAGAATAGTTATCATAGTTTGAATAAAAAGAAACAAGCGTAAAACAGGTGTTTATATTTTCAAAACAAGTTCTACTGGTGTTTTTTTTATTATTTTTGTTTGGTCATAGCTTAACGGCTTTTTCAGAATTAAAAATAATAAAAAATAGTAGCACGACAGTAGATACTGATAAATTAAAAAACCTGCTACTTCAAGATTGCGGATCGTGTCATGGAATGACCTTGAAAGGTGGGATTGGACCTGCATTAACTAAAGACGTTTTAAAAAATAAATCACGAAAAATGATTAAAATGACTATTTTAAACGGCCGATCTGGAACACCGATGCCGCCATGGAAATTAATACTAAGCCAACAGGAAGTTGATTGGTTGGTCGAAACGCTTTATAGCGGAGTGATACAATGACTGTTTATTTTAAAATACACCGAGTTTTAATCAATAAATACTGGTTATTGTTGTTCGTGACTAGTGTTATAGGAGCTTGTTCTAGTGCCACTGTAACTAGTCAGCTACGGGGCTCCGGTGATCTTGGGCTTGTTATTGAACGAACCACGGGTAGCGTACAAATTATAGAAACAACCGGAGCAACCGCATTGAGCCGAATTACCGGATTGGGTGACTTGTCGCACGCGTCTATTGTGTATTCGCGCGATGAACGTTATGCCTACGTATTTGGTCGAGATGGTGGACTAACAAAAATTGATTTACTTGCAGGTAGTATTACTAAGCGCGTTCTTCAAGCCGGAAATAGTATTGGTGGTGCTATCTCACAAGATGGACGATTAGTCGCAGTATCAAATTACCAACCGGGTGGCGTTAAAGTGTTTGATGCAAATACGCTTGAACTGGTCGCCAATATTCCAGCAATTTACGGTGACAGCAAGCAACAATCAAAGGTGGTTGGGCTAGTTGATGCTCCAGGACAACGTTTTGTCTTTTCACTTTATGATGCCGGTGAGATATGGATGGCTGATTTTAGCGATAAGGCTAATTTAAGCACACCTAAAATAACACGGTATGAAAATGTCGGGGTTTTACCTTATGATGGTTTGATTAGTCCCGATGGACGTTATTACATTGCCGGTTTATTTGGTGAAGACGGTTTACTGCTATTGGATTTATGGCATCCTGAAAAATCGGTTCAACGGATATTAAATAATTATGGTCGAGGTACAAAAAAAACGCCGGTTTATAAAATGCCGCATTTGGAGGGCTGGGCAATGACTCGTGACTATGTTTTTTTACCAGCGGTTGGTCGTAATTCTGTTTTGGTGGTCAATAGACAAAACTGGCAGCAGGTAAAAACAATCACTGTTCACGGACAACCTGTTTTTGTGATGGCGCGTCCTGACGGTAAACAAGTATGGGTTAATTTTGCCTTTCCCAATAACGATACAGTGCAAGTACTCGACACAGAGAAATTACAGATTGTAAAAACACTTAAACCTGGAAAAGCCGTGTTACACATGGAGTTTACACCTCGTGGTGAAAATATATGGGTGTCAGTGCGCGATGCCAATAAGGTGATAGTGTATGATACTGCTAATTATTCAACGATAACAACATTGCCGATGAAAAATCCCAGCGGTATTTTTTTTACTAATCGCGCCCATCGGATAGGGTTGTAATAATGGCTCGTTGTTATTCAAATTTTTCACTGGAAACTAAATCAACTATTAAGCAATTAAATGCATTAGAAAAACATTTATTAAATGATTTTCAACATGAATTACCGCTAGTGTCACGACCATTTTTGGAAATTGCAAGGAAGTTTGGTTGTAGCGAAGATGAAATTATATCGACACTTAAAAAACTTAAAGAACAACAACTCATCTCACGAGTCGGGGCTGTGTTTCGAGCCAATAGCATTGGTGCCAGTACTTTAGCCGCAATGGCAGTTCCAGAAGATAAGCTAGAGTGCATTGCAGAAATGATTAGCAGCTATCGTGAAGTTAATCATAACTATCAGCGCGAACATTATTATAACTTATGGTTTGTACTAACAACTGAAAATGAGCAAACACTCAACTCGGTACTCGATGATATTGAACACCGTAGTGGTCTTGCTGTGATGTATTTGCCGATGTTGGAAGATTATCATATTGATTTGGGATTTTCCTTGAATTTTGAACAACAACATTATCCGGAGTAGCTGAAGTAATGGATATGAAATCTCGATTTCGTCAACCATTATTGCCCGATCACATTATTCTTAATGATGCTGATAAAGCTCTGGTAACATTAATACAAACCGGTCTACCGTTAACGGCAACACCGTATGCTGATCTCGCCAGAACACTAGGCATGACAGAAACCGAGGTTCTATTACGATTACAAAAATTAATAGGATCGGGAGTTATTAAACGTTTTGGTATCGTGGTCCGACACCATGG
>CAYQUC010000039.1:0-29345 GCA_964420605.1 uncultured Thioalkalispiraceae bacterium
ATTCAACCAGCGCGTCATGCCGGTAGTGTTTTTAGCCGGTATCCAGTGCTTTAAAATTAGATTGGTGCTGTTCAACACTTCGGTGCAACTGGACCCCGGCTTAAAATATTACCGGGGTGACGGATTTAATTAACTTCATTTTAAAATTCAACCCGCGCGTCATATGACTATTTATTTTTCAGTCAAGACGCTACTTAATTTTTTTAAATCTTTATCAAACATCGCAACTAGCAGTAACTCACCCTTATCATCAACACGAAACTGACCATATCGTGCAGGTTCATAATATTTTCCATGGCCTTCTTGAAAGAAAAAAGCATTCGTTGCGAACTTTACTGTTCCATTACGGACACGGTAGCGTAGAATTATGTCATTATCAGATAGTACTTGATCAGAATAAAGTTGCTTATACAATGCTATTTTTTTATCGTCCAATGTCACAATAACATAACCGTCTTTAGTAACAACACGATCGCGCAGGCGTTTTGGGTCAACTACTTTTTCTAAGTTGGAGTATATGGTACGCGATAGACGGAATCGTAATGCCATGTAATCACCTTGCATTAACGAACGTGGGTCAACGGGTCTTAGTTCAAGATAGACTATTTTACCATTAGCTAAATGCTGTTCCTTAGCCATGATAGACCAATTTATGATTACGAATACCACCACCATCCAAATCAATGCAATTTTTTTATTCATGCACTGACTCCGATGTTTTGAATAATTTATTTAATAACAACCAGCGCATTAACAGTAATAGTAAACCTAACACAAACAATGTTATCGATTTTTCAAGTAAGGTTATTTCCAGATAGTAATAATAGAGTGATACAAAATAAAGTAGGAATACGATACCTAAGCCCTGTAATACTCGGTTACTTGCGGCAAAACCGAGTATTAAAATAATCATGCCAGTGGTTATACTGGCGGCAAATAGAGAAACTATCGAGAACAACAATGCAGCAGCAAATGCACTCAATGCAACTTTTCCTGACAGACTTTGGTTGGATCGAATTAATAACTGCCAAACAACATACCACAAAACCAGTACCGCAATAGCTTCGGCCATCCAGGGTGTTAACCAGGGCAGTAAATTGTCATACTGTGGCCTAAAGTAATGAATTTTAGTTTCTAACCATGCTACTGATTCGGTAATAATTAGCCCTAGTACTAAACCGTATGCAATAGCTTGAATTATTTTAATGTACTTTGGGTATCGAAACTCGTTTAACCACAATATAGCGACCAACAATAACACCACACTCAAAAAAACGTAATCTAAGCCCATCGAAGATAAACCTATCGACGTCGTGAACACTGCAAAACAGGCAGAGAAAACGCGGTGTACAAAGTTGGGCATTATTATTGCCAGTGTCAAGTGAAGTAATGCGACTAATAGCCATGGTGTTAAGTCAGATAGCGTTTTATTAAAATAAAATATTGAAAATATCAGGAAACCCTGCCCAGCCATACTGATGGCTAAACCCAAGTGTTCAAAAAATTCATTTTTTGGAATGCGCAAGATAATGAATGCAACGACCAATAACGTAATGCCGGTGATACTTGCTCCAACAATATTGTCTATTAAAAATTCAAATAAAATAGCAATAAAAAGAAAAAGGAACAGTGCTGCAATCCAACCTGATAGACCGAGTAACGTTTTTACATACCAAGGTGAGTTACTATTGTCTAAGAATTCAGATGTTGGACTACTATTACCATGAACAATATCAGCGTCAGACAAAATTGACCACAATTGATTCATTTTTTCACTCATGACAACCACTCACGATGGACTTTGCGCAACCAGATGGCGGAGCCCGTGCCAAGTGCAATAACTAACAGTGATAGAAATAAAAATAAACTTGGTGTATCGCTACGTAATAACAATTTTGATGCGTATGAAACCACCACGATACTGAGCATTAAACAACAACCCGCTAACATAAAAAGATCGCGCTTCACTATTCGATACAAGTAAAATATCGTTGTTAACCAAATAGTCCAGATAAATATTGGGATTATAGTTAAACCATGTTCAAATAATGAATATACCACTAACCAAGTGATACTGAATCCTGAGATTACCGCTAACAATCTAACCGCCCATCGTTCTGCGAGGCAGGTAAATCGAGTTGCAGAATATTCCCAAACAAATAATGCACTAGCGTTAATGCCGAATAATATCCAGTACAGTGTCATATCCGAACTAAATATCACCAATAGTAGGTTTCGAAATACCGTAAAATACAGCACGGTAGATAAATTAATGAGTAATAACCACATCATCCATAACGTTGAAAATCGCGCGACTATAACCCAAGGAGTTATCAACACAGTCCAATAAAAAAACAATTGCCACGGATCTGCGCCAGTTTGGTAAGTTTGACCATACAAAGCCAATAACACCCCAAGGAAAATCGATAATACTAATAACGCTATTTTTCCACCGAAATTTTTAGACGGTTTTGCATCGGCGATAGTCCAATAACTAAACACAGCTAGAACCATAACGACTTCAACAAGACCAAACTTCGCAAAGCGGCCGATATCATTCCAGTTAAATGCGATAAAAAACACGGCTGATAATGCTAGCGATAAACCACCAAGTAACAGTAAAAAACGATCCATAAAATTTAGCCATGACTGACCATTCGGCGTGACTTTTGAGACTCGAAGTGCTTCATTTATTTTTTCAGGGGCTATTGTACCTAGACGAATAAAATTGATAATTTGTTTGCGTATTGACAACATATCCACATAGTAGACTATATATACTGCTCAAATCAAAAATATATAACCTGCTTCCCTATATATATCAGTGGCCTACATCCATACCGGTTTAGAACCGTTTTATTTGTGAATTTCGGGAGACGATACTCATTATAATCGCACTTTTTTAGTCACGTCAGCTTTTTAAATGGTAACATTGTTACTAAATCAATATTGCTTATGGATTTAAATTTATAATTTAAACACCTGTAAACTGAGAAAAACATGTCAAATGATATTCAGCTGCTAGAAAATCGATGGAATGATCTATTCACCACCCAAGACTCTACTATAGTATCTGAGCTCTATTCTAATTTAATACAAAAATATAACGAGGGAAACCGGCATTACCATCGCATTGAGCACATACAAGATTGTTTTGAGAAATTTGATTACATTAAAGAAAATTTATCTGATCAAAATAATGTTGCGTTGGCTATTTGGTTTCACGATGTAATATACACAGCACAGGATAACGAAAATGAATATCAAAGTGCACTATATGCCAGACACTGTTTAAAAAAATTAAACTTTGATTCAATTTCTATTTTAAAAATAGAACGCTTAATATTATTAACAAAACATCCTTCCTTCCCGATTACTAATGATGACAAATATTTATTGGATATCGACTTATCTATTTTAGGTTCTGAACCAACTAAATATGAGCAATATTCGGCTGCGATACGTAAAGAATACCAACATGTGCCTCTGGAGCTATATCGAGATACCCGTAAAAAAATATTAAAAAGTATTATCGATAAAAACTCGATATTTGAAACCGAGTATTTTATATCTAAATTTCAACATCAAGCTATAGAAAATGTTACCCGAGAGATACTATCTTTAGAAGATCAATAACCTGAACAACTCATTAGTCGGTAAGTCGGCGGTCCCATTTTTTAAATCGATTTTGACAGTATTTTAACAACGATTCATAACCATCAAAGAATAATTCAAAACCGTCTTCTGCCGGTGCATCAAACTCACAATAATTATTTTTATAATCACGACACACTTGTGGCCGAGTCTCATAAATTCCGCAACTGCCATTTTTTTGCAAAAATTGGCATTTATTTAAGATCAATAAAAACCAGCCATCTTCATCTTTGTAAGCCTGAATATTGCTATGGGCCATTTGCCATAATAAGTGATCAAAATCATCCATTTTTCGAGGTGAATCTATCTGTTGCGTGGTATAGCTACAACATATTGTTCCAGGACAAAAACTGCATTTAGTTTCTGTTGGAAGTTTATCTGGGCTGATGGTAACGTTCATATCGAGCATTTGACCTTTTAAAGAATACGATTAGATGACAGTATAACAAACAGTATATGCCTTAATAAAATGTTATTTAGATTAACTTGATATAAACTAAGCTCATGATTAAACAAAAAAGTAAGCTCAATAAAGAAAAACTCATTAACAACCCAGAATTCACCCAAGCGTTGTTTCGGCTTGCAATCTGGCTTACCATATCAACATTAATTTGGATTCAATTTGCAGGGGAACTCGACAAATTGCAGCTCCAAAATTATGTTGCTTTTATGATTTTGTTTCTTATCGTTTCTATCAGTATTTTAATCTCAATTTTAATTATCCCACAATCAACTGTACGACCCTATTTAACAAGTATTCTTGATATGAGCAGTGTTAGTTACACAATGCTATTGACTGCCTCGGGACCCTTTAGTGCTTATTATTTGTTATTTCCATGGATTTTCGTTGGTTACGGCACTCGCTATAGTCGAGGCCCTTTATTTGTCTCTGCAAGCATCGGTTTAATTGGATACTTGTATGTCCTATGGTCATTTGAAAGCTGGTATAACGATGCCTTCTCTTCAACACTGTATACTTTATTTCTTATTATATTGCCGTTATACGTAAACAAGATGATGTCAAAATTACGTACCACACAGCAACAAGCCATCGTAGCCAATAATATAAAAAGTGAATTTTTAACCGCCATGAGTCACGAAATTCGTACCCCGATGAGTGGCATTATCGGCATGACCAGTTTACTCGAAAGTACCAAACTGGATCAAACCCAAACAGAATACGTTATGGCACTACAACAAAGTTCGGCGGCTTTATCATCGTTAATAAATGATATATTAGATGTATCAAAAATTGAATCCGGTAAACAGCATTTACAAAATGTTCAATTTAACTTATCCAATTTAATTCACAGCACCGTTCAAATTTTTACTCCGATGGCCAATGCAAAAGGCATCGATCTAATTAGTTGTATTCATCCCACAATACCGCTCACAGTAGACGGTGATCCAGATAAATTGCGTCAGATAATATTAAACTTATTAAGCAATGCTGTAAAATTTACCGATGAAGGTGAAGTTAGTATTAAAACAAGTATTGTAAATAATAAGTCAGACGAATTAATCAGGATTAGAATTGAAGTTCGTGATACCGGACTTGGAATACCTAACCAACAATTAGAAAAAATATTTGAACCTTTTTATCAAGGAAAAAATATTAGTCCAAGCAAACATTCGGGTACCGGCTTAGGCACCACAATATCACATAAACTCACTTCCTTAATGAATGGTGAAATAGCGGCTTGTAGTAATGAAAATAAGGGCAGCATATTCTGGGTCGAAATACCGTATTACCATTTAAAACAACAGTCAGAAATTAGTTTGACTAATACTAAAACCACTAACATAGTTGTATTAGACAACAATAAATCCAGTATTGAATCAATTGAAATTTACTTACACTCATTAGGTGTCACACCAACAATGTTTACCAATGAAGTATCGGTTATTAATTATTTGCAAGAACAGGCTAATACTAGTCCAACTACGATCATTTTATCTGAATCGAATATTTTACCGGACTTAAGTTCATTTGCTCAACAATTAAAAAAACAATTTTCATCAACAATTAAATTACTGTTGATTAGCAATATAGAAAACATTCATACCGTCAATAATGAACATAAGGAGCTGTTTGATGATTACATAGTACGACCATTTGATGTTTTAAAATTAAAACAGGTGATAGAGTTATTAGACTTAGATGAAATAAAGTCAGAAAAATTTGGCCGTCACAATCAGCCAGTTTTAGCGAAAAACACTCCCTGTTATTCTATTTTAATTGCTGAAGACAACGACATTAATGCAAAAATCATATGCACTTTTTTAGAACAAGAAGGACACACTACACAACGTGTCATATCGGGCATCGAAGTTCTTAATGAATTAATCAAAACAAAGTATGACTTGGTGTTTATGGACATGAAAATGTTCGATGTGGATGGCGTGGAAGCAACCCGTCGTTGGCGACAACAAGATATAGAGGCTGAGACCATTTGTAGCAATATTGATATTCCAATTGTTGCATTAACAGCCAATGCCACACCGGAAGATCAAACTTTATGCCTAAATGCTGGCATGAATAAATTCTTAGCAAAACCCATATCGAAAGGTGATATGATCGATGTTATTAAGCAATTAGTATAACGTTAAAAACGCATCCTCAAAACATGACAGTACAATCAAAACCATTATCGTATTTAATTAAAGATCCTTTTATCTGGAGAGTAACAAGTCTGGCGTGTTTATTTTGGTTTGTATTGTCGTTTTATATACCCATCACTCGTAATTTGAGTTGGCCGCTGTTAACACCGCTGCTTTTTGTCATGCCCGTTATTATCTATCCGGTTCTAGAAGAAATTGTTTTTCGTGGTGCGGTGATGGATTTTTTTAGAACTAAAACACCGGGCATCGTTTTTTTTTACTTAACGAAAGCCAATATTTTTGCGAGTGTGATATTCACTTCTCTGCATTTTATTTATCACCCGCCATTATGGGCTAGCGCAGTGTTTATTCCTTCGTTATTATTTGGGCTTGCTAAAGAACGCTACCAAAGTTTAATACCACCAATTTTACTGCACGTGTTTTTTAATGCGGGATATTATTGGTTGTTTGCTTATTGATTAACCTGAACTCGGGATACTACTATTTCGAATGAGAGCATTCTTAATATCTCGGCTCTAGCCCTTCCATATCCTAACGTAGGTGCACGTATTAAAAATAAAACTGTTACTGTAGTAACGTCTAATCACTAGTTCATCTTAATTAGCCTGAAGACTTTACTTGTAACCAAAAAGTAACCGGACCATCATTAACTAGTGCAATTTTCATATCAGCACCAAACTGTCCTGTGTCTATCTGGTTATACTGGCGTTTTGATTGAGTAATAAAATAGTCGTAAAGTAACTTTCCGTGTTGCGGTGGCGCGGCTGAGGTAAAGCTGGGACGATTGCCTTTATTGGTGTTGGCTGCAAGAGTAAATTGAGGAACAACTAAAACACCGCCAGTGATGTCCCTGACATTTAAGTTCATTTTATCCTGCTCGTCTGAAAAAATACGATAATTTAATACACGTTCGAGTAATCGATCCGACTGTGCTTCACTATCGTGTTTTTCAACACCAAGAAACACTAACAAGCCTTGTTGAATGTCAGCAATTTTTTCATCGCCGACCGTAACGCTTGCCTGTGTTACTCGTTGTAATAACGCTATCATAATTTAGGAATCGTTATTAATTCGAGACAACATATAATGTGTAGCTTTAATTAGTGCGTCTACAATACCGGGTTCACTAGCCGAATGACCTGCATCCGGTATAATTTCTAAATCGGACATTTGCCACGACTGGTGTAACTGCCAAGCACTTTCTGCGGGACAAATTACATCGTAACGTCCTTGAATAATAATTCCCGGAATAAAATTAATTTTATCCATATTATTTAAAATTTGATTGTCAGTTAAAAAGCTATTGTTCATAAAATAATGAGATTCGATTCGCGCTAAACTAAGCACGGTATGCATATCTGAAAAATGATCTAACACTGACCGTTTTTGAATTAAACAAGCAGTTCGCCCTTCCCATAAGGACCAGGCTTTTGCTGCAGTTAAACGTTCAATTTCGTTTTCACTGGTTAAGCGCTTGTAATAAGCCGCGACCATATTGCCGCGTTCATCTTCTGGAATCGGTTTGATAAAATCTTGCCAAAGATCGGGGAACAGGCGACTCGCGCCGTCTTGATAAAACCAGTCTATTTCTCGTTGACGACATAAAAATATACCACGCACTATCATACCAAGTACTTTATCGGGATGACTCTGAGCGTATACCAAGGCCAAGGTAGATCCCCATGAACCACCAAATAACATCCATTGTGGTATATCCAACAACTGACGAATGGCTTCCATGTCGGCAACCAAATCTTGTGTGGTATTATTACTTAGGTCAGCATGAGGCTTTGACTTACCACTACCGCGTTGATCAAATAAAATAATTCTATAGCGCTCGGGATCAAAAAATCGGCGATGGTAATTTTCACAGCCCGATCCTGGACCACCGTGAATAAACACAACCGGAACACCATCGGGATTGCCACATTCTTCTATGTATAATTCATGTGGTGTTGCAACCGCCAATGTGTGTGTGGCGTAAGGTTTTATTTTAGGAAACAGTTCTCGCATTAATCGACCACTACCGTGTTACTAAGCTTGAATAATGCTGTAATTCCAATAAGCAGTAAACCAAGCAAAATCGAAAACGGTCCGATGCCGGTTTCAAGTAATTGACCGGCCCACGCTAGCTCGAATACCGTTGCAAGGTATAACATGCCAGAATGCATTAGCGTTCCAACGATAAACAAAGCACTAATTAAATATTTTAACCATTTTGCAGCACTGATAAACAATAACACTAGACCAACAATAATATTTAAGACTGATTCTAAATTACCATGTGCATGTCCGCCACCTTTAATCGCGTCAATGGCTGCCGCGAAATTTAACAATTTATTTAAGCTTAAGATACCATCAGTATTGGCTTTAGCCAGCGCAATCGCCGACAGTGGCTCAAGATCTTCTTCATAGTCATCCACTGCCAAGGTCTGCAGTCGTCCTACCGACGTTTGTTTCTGTTGCGCTATTTTACCGTAGTCTTCATACATGTCGACCATCACCAACCCCAATGAGGCAGTAAAAACCAAATATATAAATCCAAATGCAATGTTATACTTACCAATCATTTTATTTTCCTATCGTAATAGTAATACGCTAAATTCGTTATATAAGTTCAATTCGATTATGATAACCATTACACATAGAAATACAAGATTTCTAATGAAGAATGATGATAAAATAACCAGCTAACTCGAGTCACACATCACAACAGTGATGATAATTCATACAACAGGAAACACAATAATGAACAATGAAGCAGTCCAGATTGCACAAAACTGGATGTCTGAAATAATGCAAACTGCTGCGGATAAGCAATTTGATGCGCACATGAATTTAATTTCAACCAAAGTAAATATCACCGGCATTCCGGATTTTGAAAGTATTGGCTATATAGATTGGGCGAATCAATGCGAACATGAATTTAAAAATAATATTATAAAAAGTATACATTACCAAGGTTTTAAGCTGCAGGCCCATACGGAGTCTCGCATCATGTTCAAAACCTACGAGTCTGTTGAATCGACTGACGGTGCAATATCAGCCCAAGGTATTGAAGTGCTGCTAGAAAATGAAGAAGGTACTTGGCGTGTGGTACAAGAACGTATCTTACCGTCTGACGAAGTAAAACATGATAAATTACTCGATTAATTGCTCTCCCCCCCGATTAATCATTATTAAACGTTAAAACGCTCTCCTTCCCCAAATTTTAAAAATTGTGATAGTTATGTGATACAGCATTGCATCATTTCTGTTGTAATCCCTACATAACATATACTGTAAAATTCATGCTAATTTAAACAGCAAAACTCTAATAAAATCATAAATTTGGCTTAATAAACTAAATTCAAATTATATTAAAAAATATTTTTAATAATGCATCCAATTGCTCAGCGCCACCGTATATAACACTGACCACCAAGATTGCAGCGACATATTAATGAGCAATTATCGGCACTAATAACCGTTACGCACTAAAAAGCATTAACAAAATTGGTAAACCGAATCGTACTAGCTAAAAGTAATTTTATTAACCAACAATAATTTAGTAACATGACTATTAATACAAAAAAATACGACAATGAACTTTTAAAACGGTTATTGGCTCAATGTGCATTACGACAACCCGATGCACTAAAACAATTATATGAACAATCCTCACCGTATCTTTACGCGGTTATCACGCGCATGATAACCCGACGTGATATTGCCGATGAGTTATTACAAGATAGTTTTATTAATATCTGGAACCATGCTGATCGATACCGTGAAGATAAAGCCGCACCAATGACCTGGATGACGCGGATTGTGCGCAATAAAACTATTGACTGGTTACGCAGTGAACCCAGCCAACAACTATCAACCGATCACGATATTGATTTAGATTCAGAATTAATTTCCAGTGCTAATTTGTCGTTTGATGATAATAAGGATTTGTATGAATGCTTAAAAGAAATAGAAGAAAAACCGCGTAATGCGTTATTGCAAGTTTATTTTCAGGGATTGACACATCAAGAACTTGCTAAAAAAACCGGTAATGCTTTAGGCACGATTAAAAGTTGGATTCGTCGTAGTCTGCCATTACTCAAGAGGTGTCTGGAACTATGAAATTACAAAATCCTGAACTACAGGACATGCTGGCTGCTGAATACATCATGGGGACACTACACGGTCGGGCGCGATTACGCTTTGAGTATTACATGGCTATCTTACCAGCACTACGCGATACGGTTGATGCATGGTCTGAAAAATTACACGAAATTGATGCTACCTTAAAACCAATTACACCAAAAAAACACGTTTGGAAAAACATTGAACGTCGATTAGGCTTTAGCAAAAAACAAGGTTGGTTCAGTGCGTTAATTAATTCCTTGTCATTCTGGAAATTATCATCGGCATTAACTGCCAGCTTTGCCATTGTGCTGTTGTCCTATATCACCTTAACTCCAATCGATATTGAACAACCACCGCAGTATGTAACCGTGATAAACAACCAACAAGCACAGTCGTCCTGGTTGGTGTCAGTTAATCTTGAAGCTGAACGTCTACGCATTAAATCCGTTAGCGCACAAACACTCACTGCTGCCAAATCATTTGAACTCTGGTTATTACCTGCAACTAAAAAAGCACCTATTTCAATGGGGTTGATACCTGCATCGGGTACGCAAGAACTGAAACTATCACGCAAACTACTGGCTATATTAAAACACAATATGCCAACCGCGGTTGGCATGGCTGTTAGCTTGGAACCTAAAGGTGGCTCACCAACTGGCGCTCCAACCGGACCAATATTATACCAGGGTACTATTGATGTAATCTGATAACCAATAAACAAGATAACACGCCTCAACTATTGACTCTGTACTGTGGTACAGAGTTTATAGTATTTTCAAGGAGTGAATTATGTCTGATTGTTGTGCTATAGAATCTACAGAAAATAAAAAAAATCAAAACCTCAATTGTCCGCAATGCACTGAGATTTGCCGCTCGGTTAACATCGCAACGGTGTTGCAACATCTATCGTTTCCGCTAAATTTGACGCTTAATTCTCAACTATACTTTTATTGCGCTAATAGTCACTGTACTACCAGTTATTTTAGCAAACCTGCAGCGACTGAACTCAATTCTTCAGATACAGGTCAGGCCTTCACAATATCTGAGCTACGGCTGCAATCAGAGCTACAACAAGGCTGGTTATGTTATTGTTTTGATATTTCTAAAAACCGCTACCAACGTGCACTTGAAACCGGTAGCGCTAAAGCCATAAAAGAATTTGTCATTACCCAAACAAAACTGCATTGTTGCAGTTGTGTAACTCGAAACCCATCAGGTCAATGTTGTCTTTCTGACTTTAAAAAAATGGATAAAATGTATAATGCTAATTAGTTATATCACCGATAAAATAGGCTCGATTGGTGCTGTCGTCGCGGCGATGGGTTGTGCCTCGTGTTTTCCGCTACTCGGAGCACTGGGTGCCAGTCTTGGCTTTGGCTTTCTAGCGCAATTCGAAGGACTGTTTATCAATAAACTATTACCAGTATTTGCGCTTATCGTGATTATTAGTAATATGATTGCTTGGTGGTCACACCGGCGTATTAGTCGATTATTATTAAGCTTACTCGGCCCCGGCATGGTACTCGCTACATTGTATTTATACTGGAGTGCTAATTGGAGTACCTATATGTTTTATCTGGGGTTAATTTTAATGCTGCTCGTTTCAATTTTAAATGTGGTGCGGCCACCACACAAAACTTGTGCCGTTAACACAGCAGACAATTGAGCCAAAACTATCCCCATTGATTTAATGAGTAACGTATTATGCCTGTAATAGCAGACTCAATGTTAACGTGCCCAGAATGTGGCTTTCAAAAAAACGAAACAATGCCACTGGATGCGTGCTTATGGTATTACGAGTGTTTAAATTGCCATAAGCTAATTAAACCACGGCAAGGTGATTGTTGTGTTTTTTGTTCGTATGGCTCAGTAAAGTGCCCGTCACAACAATAAAATCCTTAATTTAAATTCTAATGCACATTATTTAGTTTGCAGTAATCATATTCCCAATGAAAATACTTGGCTAATGCCACACAACTATCAAATTGTGTATCGCGGTTACACTTACTAATTAAATCGCGTAACAATTTTTTTACATGAGCATAGTCATATTTTTGAACCACAACAGTATGCTTCTCAACCAATAATGGTGTGTTGCTACGACTACGCAACGCTTCAGGTGATGCCAATGTGACATTTAGTGTAATTTCACCTTTTAGATTTTTAACCCGAACCCCCATATCCAGACAGATATGAATATCTTCGAGTGATTTAGGTGTCCATGTTTCCAAGTCAACTTCGTCAGATGAAAGTGATTTCAATTTTAGATGTTTTTGAATAGTCATAATATCGCAGATTCCCTAAGAATTAATATTACTAAATTGTGTCCGTACACGCTTTTTACGGTATGTGGGATATATTCCCACATACAGAAAATAAATCAAGTGCAATTCGCAGTTTTATTGCACTTCGCATAACAAATTTACGGTTATATTGATCAAAAATTGACGAATTTAACTTTTTCTAAATTAGAGTTTATAAGTCATTGATAAATTAGTTTAAATAAATTTTGACAGACTGCATCCAAAACCAACTTTAGTGCGTATATCCCCATGAACAACAAGAAACCGTTCAACAAAAAAACGACGTAATCAATACAACAAGATTTGCTACGTTTATTTTTTGAACAATCAATTTTAACTTAGTGGAGGGGATAATGATCTCTATAACCAAAAAGACAGCACCTAAATTGGCCGTCACCATCGCATCAATCTTGTTAGTAGGCACAATGGCAATCACCGCAAGTGCCTCAAGCCACCGAGAGGCACCAAACATTACTGAAAAACCCAAAGTCGACAATACCGACTTTTATATGTTCAATAGCTACGAACCCGGCCGTGACGGTTATGTAACCTTATTAGCCAATTACATTCCGTTAGAAGATCCCAATGCCGGACCAAACTATTTCTCGATGGACCCCGATGCGGCCTATGAGGTAAAAATTGACAATATTGGTGACGCAAGAGCCAATATTACGTTTCGGTTTCGATTTCGAAATGATTTAGTGAATAACGGTAAAGGCATCGAAGTTCCTGTTGGTGATAAAATGATGGCTATCCCGGTCAAATTTGCAGGTGGTATCGCAGCCGGTGCAGAACAAAGTTTAGGCTTTATCGAAAATTACAAACTTGATGTTATTTATGGCAATGTTCGTCAACGTCAAAACCACACTATTGTCAGTAACCCGACCACCGGTACTAAATTATTCCGTAAGCCATTTGATAACGTCGGTGAAAAAACCTTTAACTCTTCTATCGACTATGAAACCTATGCCCGCTCTTTCATCCATAATTTCGACATGCCAGATTGCGCCAATCCAGCCGCGAAAGTATTTGTTGGACAGCGAAAAGAAGGCTTTGCCGTTAACCTAGGTAAAACCTTTGATTTAATTAATTACAATCCAGTCGACGGTGCTGGGGTACAAGACCCGGCTAATAATGAGTTAGCAAATAAAAATATCACCACAATTGCATTAGAAGTTCATAAATCCTGTTT
Organism: uncultured Thioalkalispiraceae bacterium; assembly: GCA_964420605.1. GTDB lineage: Bacteria > Pseudomonadota > Gammaproteobacteria > UBA6429 > Thiohalophilaceae > CAYQUC01. The sequence continues at coordinate 13,888 of CAYQUC010000039.1, forward strand.
AGTTGGTAACGGCAATGGTGTTATTGGTGCATGGGCAGCGGCGAGTGAACGTCAGATCCGAATTTTACACCCGCGAGCCAGTTTTAAATATCCTGAAATTAATGGCGGTGCCTGGACTCAAGTGTCTCGCTTGGGTAATCCACTGGTGAACGAACTGGTTATTGGCCTGCGCGATAAAAACCGCTTTAATGCCACTAAACCCAAAGATGATGCTCTATTTGCAGATTACGTTACCAATCCAACGCTACCGTTTATTATTAATTTAATCTTTGGTGATGCAACTGCGGCGAGTATTGCACCAAGCAACATTCCGCGAACTGATTTAGTCGCAACATTCTTAACCGGCTTTCCAGGATTAAATCAATTAAAAACTGTAACGCCATCTGAAATGCTTCGATTAAACACCGCGGTGAATCCAACCTTGCGCGCGGATCAAAAATCATTAGGAGTCTTAGCCGATGATACTGCCGGTTTCCCAAATGGTCGTCGCCCAGGTGATGATGTTGTTGATGCCGCACTGCGTGTTGTAATGGGTGCGTTATGTAACCCAGTGACATTAACCGTCAATGGTGCTGTTGCAGTTAATAATCAAAACTTGGGTTTCTGTAGCCCCGATCAAGCACCGTTTGGTGCCGTGCCATTAACTGATGGCGCACCAATCAGCGCCTTGGATTTTGATAATGAATTTCCCTATTTAGTATCACCACTACCGGGTTCTGTTAAATAATTGGAGCAAGCACTATGAAAAATTCGTTAATTAAATTATCAGGCTTAATGCTAATCAGCGCACTATTGTCTGCTTGTGGCGGCGGTGGCAGCAGTACTGCTGCCGCTCCGGAAACAACTGCAGCAACCGATCTGAGTTTTATGGTTGATGGCATTATTGCAGAAAATCTGGACCACCCGGATCACGCAAGTTGGAATCTTGATAATTTCGATGTCAATGATGACATCGACGGCAATAATCAAGCAGAAGCGTCGATTAACACCATGATTGATGAAATGGTATTAAGCGATCAACAACAATAATAAAAGATATTAACTATTAAGCACTGACTAATCAACTGCCGCCTATAGACAAAAGATAGCAATTGATTGGTCAACTTTTAAATTAAATGGCAATCACGATGATAATTAAATATCAAATATTTAAAACCAGCATCATACTAATGGTATTCAGTGTTAATTTTAATCCGGTGTACAGTGCCCCCACTATTCCAACATCCGATAATGAAGTCCTGCTAATATTAGAAAAATCATCGTTGCGTTCAAACGTTGAAAAAATAAAATTACAATTACACCGTAATAAAAATTCTACAACAGCGTTAATTAAAATTCTACAAAATACTATAGAACGAGGTAAATTAAATACCGAGCCACGGTATATTGGTTTGGTATCATCCTATGTCGATTCATATTTACAAACACAACCTACTAATGTCGAATTTAAAATACTAAAAGCGACACTACTACAACACGATCACCAGTTCGATGCAGCCATAACATTATTAAACAACGTCATTAGCGACACTCCAACAGCAACTAATGCACGATTACTGCGTGCCTCGGTATTACAAGTTCAAGCAAAATACCACGCAGCTCAACAAGATTGTTATTCGCTATTGGGTGTTACCAGTCACTTAGTCACCCTCGCTTGTATTGCACAAATAAACGGTTTAACTAAAAACACCTTACAAAACTACAACACCTTATACACTATAATAAAACAGAGCAGTCAAAATCCGCTCGCAGAATTAAGCTGGTCGTATGATATACTGGCACAACTAGCCTTGCAGCTTGGTAAAACTAACTTAGCACAACAGCACTTGCTCGATGGACTCAAACTTGCACCGAATAATATCCCACTATTAAATCGATATGCCGATTTATTAATAAGCCAGAAAAAATTTAACAAGGTATTCAAATTACTTGAGAATAAAAATAACGATTTTACGGTTTTATTACGACTAGCCATTGCAGAAAAAAATAGCTCAAGTAATACAAATTATAAACAACAGTTTTTAAATCGTTTGCACAAAATGTTAGCAACGCGCGATGTCACCCACCAGCGAGAAATTGCTGCATTTTATTTATTTGTGACGCAAGATAAAAGCAAAGCGCTAATATCGGCCAAACAAAACTGGATGGTTCAAAAAGAACTTTACGATGCACAACTACTAGTATTGTGTGCCATCAGCAATAAAGATAAAAATAGCGCCAAACCTGTTCTCGATTGGTATAAACACAATGCCATTACCGATATACGATTAACCAACAGTATAAACACCCTATTAACGACAGCGTTACAATCATGATTAAAAAAATATCCAGTACTTTGCTTTTATTAGCACTACTCTTGGTGGCATTACCTAGTTATGCGCACACCACATCTACAAGCTATTTAAATTTCAACTTAACGGGTCAATTTATTACAGGAACATGGCAGGTAAGTTTGAACGATATTCATTTAGTTTTGGGCTTGGACACTAATAATGATTCAAAACTAATTTGGTCCGAACTAAAAACACAGCAGCAGAAAATTATTACCGAACTTAATCGTTCAATTAAATTAACTAGTGTCAATACCAATTGTACTATTTTGTCGAACAAGTTAATGATTGACCGTCGCGCACTCGCAGTATTTTTATCAATACCCTTTAAAACCGACTGCCTATCAACTGTTAATTTTAATATTCACTATAATTTCTTATTTGAGCAAGATGCGTTTCATAAGAACATAATCAGCATTGACAACAATCATAATACCAGCATTGCCATTTTAAGTTATTCTAATAGAAGCTATCATTATGATACGTCAAACTCAAATAGACTCAGTCACTTTTTCGATTTTATTATTCAAGGAATCATTCATGTTTTAATCGGTTTGGATCACGTGTTATTTGTTATTTGCTTATTGCTATCAGCAACCTTACTTGTTAATTACCAAAACTCACCAAGACCCAAAGTAAAATCACTATTAAGTAACACTTTTAAATTAGTAACCGCATTTACCATAGCGCATTCAATCACATTAATATTGGCCGCAACAAAAACAGTCAGTTTATCACCCGACATTATCGAACCTATTATTGCATTTTCAGTTGTTGTGTTAGCCATATTAAATTTAGTATCTCGTAAACAATATCGACATTGGCCCATCGTATTTATTTTTGGATTAATTCACGGTTTTGGTTTTGCATTTGTCTTGGACGATATAACATTACCCACAGGATCACTGCTAAGTGCTTTATTTGGCTTTAATGTCGGTGTCGAACTTGGTCAACTAATAATTGTCGTTAGCATATTACCAATTCTGTATTTAATGTACTCAAAAAAATACTACCAACAATTAATTATACCCGTCTCCTCTGTTGTCATTGCAGCAATTGGATTATTTTGGTTTGTGCAACGTACCAGCGATTTTGTTTAACTATGCTAAACATTAATTCACTTTTATGAATAAAAGTTTAGTATTAATTTACATTTTACAATTTCTAAACAACAACTCTAAACCTTACTGTTTTTCCAATTAGAGTCTGATATTATTGTTAACTTAATTTTTGTAAACTTAAAAGGAGTTAATTATGTTTGGAGCATTAAAAGATAAAATTGGTGGCGGCGCAATTGATAAAGCAGTAGAAAAATTTGCACCAGCCTTAACGGAACATTTAGATAAAATTAAATCATTAAAACCAACCGATGTTAATGACGATGGTAAATTCGACTCATTAATCATTGCCCCAATGCTAATATCAATTTCAGGAGCCAGTGCTGGTGTTACCAAGCTTATTCCAAAATTCGATGATCGATTTAAAACAGCCATGTTTCACGTAAGAAATGAATTAATTGTAGTCAAAGATGATAAAGTGACAATTGTTGAAGGTGGACAGTCTAAACTACCAACGGTATTAGTTGAAGGTTTTAAAAAATCAGCTTAATTAATTCTTCATTACTGATTTTGTATTAAAATAATTCGCATACATTGTTTAAACAAGATATGCGAATTTTTATTTAAATCGTAACAACTTCATCTTGAAAATGGCGCGTACCACGATCATCTAGCCAACTGATTGAAATCGGAAAATCACAAATTTTACCGAAGCCCATAGTAGTCACCGCAAAAATATCAAACACCACACCGGGTAATATTTCTGAAATTGGAAAACTTGCGCGCGAATCAATAACCGTTAAACGTGGTTTCAGAGCAGGATCTTTAATTTCAACATGGTCACTGACACCATTTACAACTTCTTCATTTTTGATCACACGAATCGGATCACCAATAATAAGATCAATGTCGCGTGCAGGAACGATACCGGTGTTTTTTAGTACCAGTCTTAATTGACTTTGAGCATTTCGTTTCGCTGTCAGCATTAGTGCCACTTCGGCACTTTTGTAACGCTCTAAGATCGGTTTTTGGGTACCGGAGTTAGGCTTGTTGTTTGCCCCCCGAGTCACCATATTATCCGCTGCTTGGTGTTGACCTGCACGGCGATACGCTAAAATTGAAATAACTAGGGCCAATAACGCTATTAGCAAAACAGCTAATTGATACCACTGTGTCGGTGAAATATTCTCAATTACATCCATCATATTTTACACTTCCTTATTGTCAGCTAATTACCAGTGCGTTTTCAAAACCAAAACTAGCTCGTCATACATTCGAGCTGCCGAGCAACACCGTGTGCTCTATTTTAGAGCAATTTAGTCTACAGTAGCATTAGTAATACCCCTTAACATTGATTATTTTTCCCACAAATTTTATGTTAAGTATCGATTCTATCGAAATTTCCCTTTATTTTCTCATGTTTCTTGTAATGACACCGATACTAGTATTACGTCGAAATTAAGTATCGTTTTCGGTTTAAAAAAGAGCAGTTAAAACAACAAGTTAATAAGCGAAGATAGCAATAATAAATAAACAATAGTCGGAGCGGCACGAAAGGCACAATTCAAAATGCATCAGAAAATTTTGACACTAATACTATCATTAACCGCCGCCGCCGCTAGTAGCACAAGTCACGCCAATGAGTGCATGAACTACATCCCGAGCAGAGCGATATCAGTTGATGGCTTAAAATTGTGTCAATCCAGCTACAATGGTGCCACTGATGTTTATAGCTGCCAGGACTATCTGGCGGGAGACACAACCTACCGTGTGTTATACAAGGGTGGTGTTTTACCAAAAGCCATTTTGCGACTCAATAAACAACAAGAAGAGCTCGTTTGGTCGACTATATTTGGTGGCAGAAAATTGCACTGTCCATTGCTTGCCCCAAAGGGAATTCACATACACGCAACACATCACGGTATCGGAATTTGTTTGGACAATAATGATCAAGCTGTACCGTGCAGTGTTTATGAATATAAAGCATCACGACAAACTGAATCCCATCGCTATTTGGTTTTGTATTCAAATAACAAAACTAAACCTCAATTGATTACAGTTCAAACTTTTATTTTTGATGTGACGGTAGATGCCATGACGGCTGAAATTGCCTATCAATTTGGTTTGAGTTTATTGGATACAATATGCTGCAGTGAACAAGCAATACATTATTTAGAATATGCTTACAATTTGTATCCTAAAGCAAATAAATACAGTAGTGCTTACATTAATGCTAAATTCTATTTATCTGCAATTGAACTATCGAGCAAAGAATAAAAATATTTAAAATTAAAAAAGCACTTCATATGAAGTGCTTTCATAACATACCCATACTCCCTGGAGATTTAGCCCTCACTCCAAACATCCTTGAAATACTACTTCCCTTTTTCATCCATGACACATCCGTGTTAATCCATTTACTTTATAATATCAAAGAACATCCTTGCTCTAAAATAATGTATACACCCAAGTCCCATCTGTATAATCGATATTATAAAGTGTTGTTGAATGAACATGCATCCTTACATATCCCTGAACAAATAATGAAGTTCCGTTCTTCATCAAGACATTCATATAATCACTCAACGAAACGAATCATAAATAAATTCACCCTTGCGAACAAGATAACAGAACAATTTATTAATGCCTGTTTTTTAAAATAGATAACAGAATGTTTTTAAAATGGTGAAATATCAAAATTAGCAGTACAGTTAACATAAATTAGAGGCTACATTGCACAGTAAAACAGCAGTTACAGTCCAATTTTTAAGCACACAGTGATAGCACTATTTTATTTTTTAATCGACTACCATCATTGCTCATTATTTGCCCATATCGAGATCCTGAACTCTGTTTTTTGCTTGCTCACGTGTGTAGAACCGCTGTTCATGAACAAATCCGGATACAACCGACGGTTTAACCTTGTTAGGCTTATTAACTGAATTAAAACCCATAATTAAATGCTGTGGCAGACCGTCATACAGATGAATCGGGGCAGGATGACCATTACGGTAGCTTGAGATATAAACCGCACCAGTTTCAAAGTCCAGAAATGCTGGGATAAAATGTTGCGCTCGGTTACCAGCACTAACCCCACCGGTATTTTTGAAACACAGATTTTCATTGATCAATTTTTGTGACGTTTCTGAAAACATCAGTGGATATGCTTTAACACACATGGTCATATTCCTCATTTTAACTTTATGGTTAAATCTTAGAGGGACAGCCATGAATACAAACTGAATAAGAGTAGAAATAAACAATTTAAATTAAGTTTATATTCAGCCTAGGTTCTACTGTAGGGTATAACATAACAAACCTGTTACTAGTAAAAACACGATTAACAAAATCTAATTGTTTTATGGACAATTTAAATAGTAAAGAATCAACAGTGTAAGTTAATTTACGTTTCTTATACTAGATACCATAAAACATAATAATAAATCACGGTTAAATGCAGCAAGGTTAACAATGTATTCGGTATTAATAGTAGAAGACGATGCCGATTATAATAATATATTAACCGAGGGTTTAAACCAATCTGGTTACCACGTAAAATCCGCTAATAGCGCCAAAATGGGCCTATCATTAACTCAACAGCACAAATTTGATCTCATCATCTGTGATGTTTTAATGCCAGAAATGGATGGTTTTGAATTTTTATTAGAAATTAAAAAGTTAAAATTAAATGTAAAATTTATTATGATTTCAGGCGGCGGTATTTCAAAAAACACGCTTTATTTAGACAATTCTACAGCTATAGGTTCTGATGCGGTTTTAGCTAAACCATTCACCATCAACGAATTAGAAGAACTCATCAAATCAATTCTTTAACTACAAATTTTTTAATCGTTATAATTCCCCTCACCATACAGAGCACTGTATCTTTAGGTTAATTTCAAACGCTAAACAATTTCCGTATTTATAATAATAAAATACCTTATGTAATTACCCCCAAAGAATGTGCTTTAAATATTGAACAGTAGAAAAAACGGCATACCGATTAATTAATTTGTGTATTTATTTTAGTTAAATCAATAACTCAGTTATGACTTCGTGGTTATCTACTGCAAAACAGTCTATAAATGCTAAAGGTAAACACTTCAAATCAAACCGAATGAAAGGTAATATCTCTTTAATACGGTCATGAATTGCCTTAGTTATTTTTCTGCAACTGTACCCGTTATTATGATTTTGACCGTTTTAATTTATTTATAGACAGATTATTGTGAGTAGAACGATCATATTAGTAATAGAAGATAATAAGTATCATGCTACCCTGATCTGCCGTGCACGTGAAGATATTTCCTCAGACTATGAGTTAAGCATATGCAGTAATTTACATGATGCACGTGATATTTTAAAAAAACAAATACCTGATTTAATTATTAGCGACCTTAATTTATCTGATGGTAAAACCTTAGAGTTATTACAAGAATCAGAATAAAAAAATAAATGCCCCATAATATTAATGACTAGCTTTGGTGATAAAAGTATCGCTGTTGAAGTAATAAAATCTGGAACCATGGACTATATAATTAAAGATCCAAAAATATGTTGAAAACATTGCCTACACTGTTGAGCGAGCACTTCAAAAGTGGTCTTATTCTGCAGCTGACAAAAAAACAGTTACAGAAAACATGACATATAAAACCGTATTGTTAATGGACGATGATGATGACACACTGGCTTTGTATGAAATTAATTTAAATAGATTAGGCTACAAAGTCCTAACCGCAACAACTGGTGAAGAAACAATTGAGTTATTCAACAAACAGCTCAACTCAGATTGTAGCATAGATGTAATTATTGTTGATTTATCTATCCCAGGCGGAATGGGGGGGAAAGAAGTGGCCTCAATCATTAAACAAACAAATCCGAACGTTAAAATAATAGTTTCAAGTGGAAATACTGCAGGGGAAGAAATGATGAGTCCTGAAAAATTTGGTTTCGATGCCGCACTCGAAAAAAATTATAATATCGATCATATTAAAAATGTACTGCAGAAAGTATTAAAAAAATAATCATCCTAAACAATACATCAAATATCTAAACATTAACTTTAAACCATTACCCCAATTCAGTTATAAGAAACTCAGCTATACTGGCTAAGCCTCTAATTTTAGTCGTAGCGCTTCTTCTTCTTCATCATAACGATCTAAAATATGTGCAATACGTCGCTTCTCAAACCGAACCCAAGAAATTTCACCGTCCAAAAAAGCACCGTCAGTGTCATCTATCTTAAGAATAATATTAAGAAAATCGATCCAATTCATACTGATATAACTTTTATTGAGAATAGCGCTGGTATTTTTTGTTGCCGCTGGAATTAAAGGTTGATCATTTGGACCTTCGATACTTTTAATCTTTAATGAATCATTCTCACCTGGATTAAATTTATCATATAAATTCACACCAGTTGGAATTGTGCGTGACGTTATTGGAATGAATACTTCTTGATCTTTTAACAATGTATATAACAAACGATAATCATATTCTTTATGACTTTCAGATATATCTGTCATTATATCTTCAATAGTTCGTTCATCTTTCTTTTTAAATCGATCAAAGTAACGAACCACTTTATCCAAGTTAAAGAAATTTTTAGAGTCAATAAATCGCTGAATATCCATTAGCTTTAATTTAAGGGACATAATACCCCTTTGGTAATTGATGCTTTTCATATTGCGTGCTCATATTCATGTAACAATAAACCTGAATGCTTAGATGTTCTGGAGACTACAAGTATCTCGCAATGACAACTGGAATACATTTATATTCCATCGATCACTCTATTTAATCCATATTAAAATCAGAAAATATCTTATTAATTTTATATTATGTTATGTTATGTTTATATCAATATATTTTTTATAATTAACACTATACTTAAAGTATGAATGTGAGCATTTACTTTAAAATAGTTACACTAAAACTACAAGAAGAAATAACATTTAGCGTGAAGCTCGCCGAATAAGATAAGTAAATTATAATATTCTTACCTATTAAATAGTAATTATAATATTAAATGCTGCTAGCTAATTAAAATAACATTAGCCCACAAATACATGGGGTAATTCAATTTCCAGGATACTAAAGATTTCAAACACATACTCGCTAAACTATATAACAAACCAGAAACTTAAGATTACTGGCATTTCTATTAGATCAAAAAACACTCATGGTGTTGGCTACCCACTCCCTGATTGAAAAAATTTTATTTTCAATTTAACAACAAGAGCAAATAATCACAATATAAACACATATGATATTAATAGATATTTTCTGAACTACCATTAATGATAAAAACATTGCTTAAAGTAATCGGAGAAAAATTTCATGACTAAAAAAACATTAATATGTCTATTGTATTTTTTCAGTTTAAATTTATACTCAAGCACAGCTATTCAGGTCAACAAAAAAATAATCTTAGAAAAAACTGATATAAAACCACTTACAATGGGAATTTTTCCACGAAGAAATCCATCAATATCAACTCTAATGTTTACCCCACTAGCAAAATATTTAAGTGAAAAACTCGATCGTCCTGTAAAATTAGTTACACCAAGATATTTTCCAGACTTCTGGAATAAAGTTAAAAAAAACAAATACGATATCGTTCACTATAATCAATACCACTATGTCAAATCACATAAAGAATTTGGTTATAAAGTTATACTGAAAAACATTGAACACGGTAGACCAACCATTGCAGGCGCTATTATTGTTAGAAAAGATTCTGGAATAAATAAAATTACAGATCTTATAGGTAGAAAAATAGTTTTTGGCGGCGGTCAAAAAGCAATGCAAAGCCATATCATTGCACGGTATTTATTATTAAATGCCGGGCTAAAAAACTCAGATTATGAATGGAGTTATAGCAGTAATCCACCTAATGCCATTCTATCAAGTTTTTTTAAACAATCAGATGCAGCTGGTGCCGGTGATAAAGTATTAAATTTAAAAATTGTCAAAAAACAAATAAAAACTAATGAAATGAAATATTTACTAATCGGTGAGCAACTTCCACATTTACCGTGGGCATTAAACAAAAATATTTCAAAAAAATTACACGATAAAATTCAAAACATTTTACTAGAATTAACTAAAAGTGATGCAGGTAAACAGTTACTTTCTAAAATGAGACTCGACGGATTTGAAAAAGCCACCGATAAAGAATACAACAGACACAGAAAAATAATAAAAGCAGTTTTACACGAAAATTATTGACATTAACTTTAATGCAACCTTCAAAAAATCTGTCATTTAAAACTAGTTTCAAATTTATATAACAATTATTACCACGAACACATTAAATATTAGTACTTTAACAACTAGTTAATAGTTAGCACCAAGTAAAATTAAAAATATCATTCTAGAGAAAGAATAAATTATTCAATATATTTATGCTTGTGCAGTTTGTTAAATAAAAAGACCAGAAACACACTGGTATTTTTATTTGTAACTCAATATTTATTAATTAATTATTTATTCAAACCAACTCGTCCAGATATTCCATTCTTTTCAATTTGAATGATATCTATACGTCCATCACCATTAGTATCAGCAAAAGCATGGTGGTATGAATCTCCAGTAACATCAACCGTAAACGAAGAAGCCCAAATATCGATTTCCCCATTGATATCAGACAAAGCAATCCAACTTAAGCCATTTTGAGTATCAAGCTGTATTCTAAAATTTATTTGGAGAAAAATAAAAACAACTACAGCCAAACTAATGATTAACACAAATTACTTAATACTATCTCAAACACAATGCCATTATTAGTCATTACTCATTACTCATTACTCATTACTCATTACTCATTACTCATTACTCATTACTCATTACTCATTCTTAGATTTATTTACACGTAATTTTATTTCAAGTTATTTATCCAACATCATCAAATCTTGATTATTAGTTAATCTAGCCATCCTATTCCGCTTATCAACATAGGATTCATTTTCTATCACCTTATGAGTAATATCTTTTTCAAGGTCCAATATTAATTGATAAGCACGCAACCTATCTTTAGTTACCCCATTTCCAAACCAATAATTATCAGCACTCATCAATCTCTTTATTTCAGATATTTTCTTCATATTTCTGATATCAAGTTCAGTGTATACCGGAGAATATTTATTTTGAGTCAAATCTATCGGTTCATTATTGATGACCTTAAATGTTTCTGAAACTACAATGCCGACAATTGGGATCATGTTGGTAAATTTTTTAATCTCTTCGGCATTATTTTTAAACAGTGTTAAAATTGTAAAAAATGCATACAATAAAAAAGCAGGAAATGAAATTACGATGACCAAACGATAGACTAAGCGATAAACTTTAACAATCTCTAGGTAGATAAGTTTGTCAATTTTATCTGAAAGTTTGACTAATGTTAACGTGGCCTTCAACGAAATAGATGTAACAATAAACCAAACTAAAATCAACGATACCATCACATACAAATAAAACTCAGTAAATGCAATAGAGGATAAAAAAGTAATATTTTTGCTGTACTCTTCTACCACTACAGTATTAACAAGTGCAATTAGACTAATTTTAATAGTCTGATTGATTCCACGTATTATTATAGATAATATAGTCATCAATAAAACCAGTATTACTGCATATTTTTCATCCAATAAATAACCCAACATTAAGATTAAAATATTTGCGACAACAAAAACTATTCGTGAATTGACATTAGAAATTAAATTAAACTTAATCGAATTATGGATTTTTTTAATGGTTGGGCTAAAAGTTACAAAAAAATATACACTGCTTAACGAAATTGTACAAAATAGAAGAAGACCAATTCCTTTTCCTACGACATCCATTACTGAATTACTAATTGATGTTGAAAAACCAGGAAATGAGCAAGCAAACAAAATTGAAATATATATATGAAACCACCCGAAGTGAATTTTGTTTATCGCAGTTTGCCACCAATATGTTATTTTTTCATTGAGTTCATATTCAAATAATGCAGGATATACATGTTGAATTTCATCTAGTAAAATTTGTACAGCATCTTTATTTTTCTTTGATAATGCTCTTATACTAAACAATAGTGGACGATATTTACCAAAGAGGCTATTACGGGCAGTAAATACTGAGTTACTAGTATCGTTAGTTTGCAATTCGATAAATTTTTGTTTAGTCTGAACACGTCCAATTACATATTGCGCTTCATTTTGTATACTGTCGTATAAATGTCGCCAGTCTTCTTCCCAACGAAAGATATCAAATGCATTGAAAGCGAAATTAAAAGGAAAATTTTCTTGATTGCAAATAACTAAGACGATATTAATTTCAAACCAGAGACGAATATCAATATGATCCAACTCGGGTTGAGAAACTGCAAATTGTAACTTTTCAATAGCATCTGATTCATTAAAGTTTGAGAGTGCGTCAGCGATTTCAGTTAAATAACTCTGAGCTTGGAGTTGTTCCGGTAAAACCTCAGATTCTAAATTATTGTCAGTAGTTTCTGAATCTATTACACTTTTGTGTTCTATTGGTGTAACTGCATTTCCAAACTCATTGTCAGCTGTATTTATAAAATCTACATTATTATCCCTCTCATCCTGGGCATTTTCGGCATAATAAATTGCGTTCTCATAGGCATCTCGTAATATCTGAAAGCCTTCGGGATTATCTTCTGGATGTGTCTTTTTGAGTTTACTGGCATAGGCGCGTTTAATTTTCCGAATTTCATTTGTTTCGGCTATACCTAATTCTATCCAAATATCCATCGTTATCTAATTTAATATTATAAATACGTATGGCCATCAATTTCATCTAATAATAGATTAAACTGATCTCGTGCTTCATCAACTTCTTTAGGATCTTGTCGTTCCAATATACGCATAAAGTCCTCTATCCCCTTTTGGACATACTCACGTATTTCACCAATATTATCTTCATAGATTCGTTCAGCTCTTTTCATTACAGTTTTATTTTTAGTTAGATCTCGAGGATGTATTTTAAGTTTTGAAAGTTCTTTTAATCGCTGCTGAACTTCTTGGGCCGTTAGAACCCCTGGATTTTCTTCAATAACAATACTTTTCTTAACGCCACTACTGTGCACTAATGCTTCAACTTCTAATAAACCATTGATGTCATAGGTAAAACGCACATCAAAATTTTCTTGAGCAGTACTATTAGCAGGAATGGGTAAATGAATACATTCAAGGTAGATATTGTCTTTGACTAATGGGCTTTCGCCCTGATATATATTGATCAATACTTCAGTTTGATGTTCATCTGAAGGAACGAAGGACTGTACTCGACTAATTGGTATAGTTGAATTTCTTTCGATAATAGGCTCGTAAAATCCAGCCTGACTTCGATTATTTCCCATTGATTTAGTTAAATCAATCCCAAGAGTGTAAGGGCAAACATCCGTCACTACAATTTCATTTAATGCAGAGTCACGCGCTTTTAATCCAGCCTGCACTGCTGCCCCTAATGCGACTACTTCATCTGGATTAATTTGGGCTGATGGCAGCCGTCCGAACATTCGTGCGACAAGTTTTCTGATCATCGGTTTACGTGTAGCTCCCCCGACTAATACTATTTCATCTAGCTCATTTGGCCGTATACGAGCATCACGTAACGCTCGTTCAATTGGTGCACGTAATCGAGCTAATAAACCTGCTGATAATTTTTCAAATTTATCTACAGAAATTTCCCATCGTAGTGTTTTATTTTGCCAAACAATATTTAATTCAGCAGTCTCTGACTGGCTTAATTTTCTCTTAGCTTTTTCTGCTTGACTGTGTAACGTTGTAATTATTTTTCCATTAATATGTTTATCTTTTAATCCAGCTTCTTTCGCAACTTCGCTAATGAAGCCATTCACTAACAATTCTACCCAATCCTCACCACCGAGATGATTATCACCAGCACTAGCTCTAACCTCCATAATGTTATCGAACATTTCTAAAATTGAAACATCAAAAGTACCGCCGCCAAGGTCAAATACTAAAAATTGATTTTCGTTCTTTTTAGAATGTAAACCATAAGCTAAGGATGCTGCTGTAGGTTCATTCAATAATCGTTCAACCTTCAATCCTGCAAGTTGACCGGCTATTCGAGTTGCTTTTCGTTGTGGTTCACTAAAAAATGCAGGAACTGTAATTACGGCTTCATCTATTACTTCACCCAAAAAATCTTCAGCATCGGCTTTTAATGACTTTAAAATAAACGATGACAACTCATCAGCTCTAAAATTTTTGTTACCAATTTCAAATGACTTATTAGTCCCCATATAACGTTTAAATGTATCTACACCATACTCGGGTTTGAGTAACATTATTTCTCTAGCAGGTAATCCTACTATTATTTCATTGTTATCATCAATAGCGACAATAGAGGGTGTCATTAAGTGACCTAATGCATTTGGAATTAATGTCGGTTTTCCATCAATAAACACTGACACCAAACTATTGGTTGTACCAAGATCAATCCCTATAATCATAATATTATTTTTTTTGAATTTAAAAATTATTTTTATTCAATCGAATATTTTCTTAACAAATGAACCTAACGGAATACTAAGAAGTATAATATTGAATTATTTTAAACAAATAGACAGAATAATCTGTTTTTTGAAATTATTTTATTATATTACTATTAAAAACCAAACTACATATTACATTATGTATTAAACCATTATTAGAATCAATTCTTTTATAAAATCTCAGAGAAAATTAAATGTATCGACATGACACATTAAGAGAACCAACAAACTATTAATATATGAATTGCATATTAATGCTTATTACTGCGGTGAAATTAATATACTGCTAAGCCGTGTTAAATTGAAACAATAACTAAATCACTATATTTTATACCCGCTTAGTTACAATTTTTGCATTATTTCTTTAAAATTAAATATTTATCTAACATTAATTTTAAAAGAGTTGTTATTACATTTAATCGGAAAATCAAAAAAATAATTAATTTAATACTAAATAATTACATCAATATTAAATTCTTCAATTTCACAATCTAACTTTAATCAATATAAAGTTAACGCCAAGAATAAAAAATAAACCTT